>QHOF01000146.1 GCA_003219335.1 Verrucomicrobiota bacterium
TCCTTTCGCAGAGGTGGGCTGAACGGAAGCGGCGGATTCTGGTCATTACGCCGGCCAATCTGCGCAAACAGTGGCATCAGGAATTGACCGAAAAGTTCTTTCTGCCTTGCCGGATATTGGAAACTAAGCCCTATAACGAGGCAATCAAGCAAGGGAATTTTAAACCGTTCGAGGTGAAGGACGCCATCGTCATATGTTCCTATCATTTTGCACGCAGCAAGGCGTCTGATGTCGCTACGACGACGTGGGACCTCGTGGTTATCGATGAAGCTCATCGGCTGCGTAACGTCTACAAGCCGTCCAACGTGATTGCGAACACTCTCAAGTTGGCTTTGCAGGAACGCCATAAACTTCTGCTAACAGCGACACCGCTGCAAAACTCACTGCTTGAGCTCTTCGGCCTCGCAAGCATTATCGACGAGCACGCTTTCGGCGACCTCAAGAGTTTTCGGGAGCAATTCGCCAATCTGACTCAGGAGCAGGTTTTTCAAACACTCAAGGCGCGTCTGAAACCGTTCTGTTATCGCACGCTGCGGAGGCAGGTTACAGGTTACATCCCTTATACGAACCGGCTGCCGCTCCTTGAAGAATTCAGCCCAGAAGAAAGCGAAGACCGCCTTTATGAACTCGTCTCGGATTACTTGCGCCGCCCGAACCTTCAGGCGCTTCCTGCAAGCCAGCGCTCGCTGATGACGTTAGTCTTGCGCAAGCTGCTGGCCTCTTCGAGTTTCGCCATCGCCGGTGCACTCACGTCCATTTCGAACCGGCTCAAGGAGAAGCTGCGCAAGCAGGAACCAGTGGAATCGTTGGAGGAAGAACTCGATCAGGACTACGAAGCGCTCGATGAAACCGCCGAGGAATGGGGAGATGAGGAACCCGCACCGCTTTCGGAGGCTGACCGGGCGGCTATCGAAGCCGAGATCGCCGATCTCGACGGCTTCGCTCGTCTTGCCACCTCCATCGAGCACAACGCCAAGGGCAAGGCTTTACTGAAGGCGCTCGCTATCGCGATGAACAAAGCGGCGGAAATCGGGGCCGAGCAGAAAGCCATCATTTTCACCGAATCTCGCCGCACGCAGAGCTACCTGTTGCGCGTGCTGGCGGACAGCCCGTGGAAAGACAGTATCCTCCTCTTCAACGGCTCCAACACGGATGACCGTTCAAAGGCCATCTACGCCGCTTGGTTGGATCGTTACCAGGGGACCGATCACGTCACGGGTTCGCGCACCGCCGACATGCGTTCCGCCCTAGTGGATTACTTCCGCGAGCAGGGGCAGATCATGATCGCCACCGAAGCGGGCGCGGAGGGCATCAATCTTCAGTTCTGCTCTCTCGTGGTTAACTATGACCTGCCGTGGAATCCGCAGCGAATCGAACAACGCATCGGCCGTTGTCACCGCTACGGGCAGAAGCACGACGTCGTGGTAGTGAACTTCCTCAACCGCAAGAACGCCGCGGACCGGCGCGTTTACGAGCTGCTGTCCGAAAAGTTTCAGCTGTTCGAAGGTGTTTTCGGCGCGAGCGACGAAGTGCTCGGCGCCATCGAAAGCGGCGTGGATTTCGAAAAGCGTATCAATGACATCTACCAACGTTGCCGGAAAATCGACGAGATCAAGACCGCTTTCGATCAGCTTCAGCTCGAACTGAGCTTCGAGATCAACGAAGCAATGACCCAGACGCGACGCAAGCTCCTGGAAAATTTCGATGACGAAGTGCGTGAGAAACTCCGCGTGCAGGATGCATCTTCCAAAGCAGTCTTGGACCGCTTCGAACAGCTCCTAATGCGTCTCTCGCGTCATGAGCTGAAGGGCCAAGCCGAGTTTGTGGATGGCTCCTCCTTTCGACTGAAGGCATCGCCATTTCCCGGCGACATACCTCTTGGCCTTTACGAACTGCCGCGTCGCTCAGGCGATGCTCATACCTATCGGTTGAACCATCCGCTCGCCGAGGCTGTGATTGCCCAAGCCAAGAACCGCGAGTTGCCGACCGCCGAACTTCGGTTCAACTACGACGCCCACGACGGACGAATCAGTATCCTCAAACCGCTTCGCGGGCAAAGCGGCTATTTGTCGTTGTCGCAGTTCACCGTAGAGTCACTCGACCAAGCCGAGGACCACCTGATCTTTGCCGCGGTCACCGATGCCGGAGAAACCTTGGATGAAGAAGTCGCGCGCCGGTTATTCTCCCTGCCCGGCGAGGAGGGACAATCTCTCCTCGCTACTTCTCCGAATGAGCTCGAAGCCATGACCCATCGACGCCAAACCGAAATCCAACGAACAATCTCCGAGCGGAACGCCCAATTTTTCGAAGTCGAGACAGATAAACTGGAAGGCTGGTCCGATGACCTGAAGGTCGGTCTTGAACGCGAGATAAAGGAAATCGACCGCCAGATCAAAGAAGCCCGGCGCGCCGCCACGGCAGCGCTCACGCTAGAAGAAAAGCTAGCCGGTCAAAAGCAAATCAAAGCGCTGGAAGCGCAGCGCAACACCAAACGCCGCGCTCTCTTTGATGCCCAAGACGACATCGACCATCGCCGCGAACAGCTGATCGCCGATATCGAGGGCAAGTTACAGCAGCACGCCTCGCAGACGAGGCTGTTTTTCATCAGGTGGACTTTGGCATAATTGGGCCTAAATCCACCTTTCCTTTTTTGGACGGCCATGCAAGAGTAAGGGCCATGCGGGTCCTCGAAAAGCTCAAAGTCAAGAATTTCAAGTCCATTCGTGATCAAACCTTGCGGTTGGGGCATCTGAACGTGTTCATCGGAGGCAATGGCGCGGGCAAGTCCAACCTCGTTGGGGTTTTTCATTTTCTCAATCGGGTGGTTTCAGGCGATCTGCAGAATTACACGGGTGAGACCGGCGGAGCGGATATTATTCTGCACTTTGGACGGAAGCAATCACCGTCTCTGGCTATGGAACTAGAATTTGCCCAGGGGCAAAACGCTAACGGTTATAGCTTTGAACTCCGACCAACGGCAGAAGACCGTTTCATTTTTTCTAGCGAATCCTTCTGGTTTCACGACCGAAGTCGATACAGTAACCCGTTATCGACACCTCTGGGATCCGGCCATTCTGAAGCCCATATCCAGAAATCAACCGAACGCATCGCTGGATGGGTGAAGAGCGACCTCGATAGTTATCGGATCTACCATTTTCACGACACCAGTAGCTCCGCAAAAGTGAAACAAACGGGAGACGTTGACGACAACCGCCGGTTGCACACGGACGCCGGCAACCTCGCTGCGTTTCTGTACCGGCTACAACAAAAATATGCCGGTCACTTTCAGAATATCGAAGACACGATTCGGCAGATTGCGCCCTTCTTCGAAGGCTTCCGATTGGAGCCGTCCCGCCTAAACCCAGATAAAATACGCCTGGAATGGCGAGAGAAAGGAAGCGAGACCTATTTCAACGCCCACGCACTTTCTGACGGGACCCTACGTTTCATGTGTCTTGCAACACTTCTCTTGCAGCCGACGATGCCGGCAGTGATCCTGTTGGATGAACCGGAACTCGGATTGCATCCGGCCGCGATTAGTTTGTTGGCGGACTTGTTGGTGTCAGCCTCTCAACGCACGCAAGTGCTCGTAGCGACCCAATCCGTAACGTTGGTCAATCAGTTTACTCCTGAGTCTGTCTGGGTTGTTGAACGCGACGAACGGCATAGTGTTTTCAAGCATCTCGAATCGGCCGATATGTCCGCCTGGCTGGAGGATTACAGCTTGGGTGAGCTTTGGGAGAAAAACATCATCGGTGGCAGGCCCTAAACGTGCGCAAGGTACTGATTCTTGTCGAAGGTCAAACCGAAGAACGCTTTGTAAAGGATGTGTTGCAGCCTCTTCTCTGGACGCGTGGCATCCACCCTGAGCCCAAAATCGTAACGACCAAGCTGGTCAAGGTCGGTCCGCAATTCAAAGGCGGAGTCTCGACCTTCCGCAAGATTGAAACTGACATCTGTCGTCTTCTCGGCGATTCCGATGCGGCGTTGGTCACTACGATGTTCGACTATTACGGACTGCCGGATGATTTTCCGGGTGGGCAAGATCTCCGTGGTAGAAATTCGCTCGAACGTGCAAAGGAACTGGAAGCCGCGTTAGAAAAGCACCTGGACCGCGGACCAAAGTTTTTAGCTTATCTCATGATCCACGAGTTCGAGGCGCTTCTATTTTCATCTCCCAGCATCCTCGCCCAAGTGATGAACGCTCCCACTTATGGGTCACGGTTGCAGGCCATTCGTGGTCAGTTCTCAACGCCAGAAGATATAAACGACGCTCCAGCGACTACGCCATCGAGGAGAGTCTTGGATCTCTTTCCGGGATACCGAAAACGATTGCACGGCTCACTAACCACAGGTCGAATCGGTTTAGCTACGATCCGTAGGGAATGCTCGCATTTCAACGAGTGGGTCACCAAGCTTGAGAGGGTCTAGCATCTACATAGGACGCGACTCCTATTCCTCTTTGGCGTTGATATGTAACCCGATGTAACTGAAGGCCCCTTTGCGACGGCAGAAGGCGGACAGCTCATTGATTCTAAAGGAATTGATCATGTGCCACCTATGTAACGTCCGGCAAGACCACAGGGTTGGATCACCAAAATGAGCAATAAAACCAAACTTGAACTCAGCTGGATCGGGAAGGAGAACCGGCCCAGGCTTGAGCCACGCATCCTGCTCGAAGACCCGGAGAAGTCCTATCACGCGCAGCACCGGGTGACTGATCACGACCTGTTCGATAATCGTCTCATCTTTGGCGACAACCTCCTCGCCCTCAAAGCGCTCGAACAGGAGTACGCAGGCAAGATTAAGTGCATCTATATCGACCCGCCTTACAATACCGGAAGTGCGTTCGAGCACTACGACGATGGAGTCGAGCACTCGCTTTGGCTGTCCCTTATGCGCGACCGCCTTGAATTGCTGCGCGGCTTACTTCGGGACAATGGCTCAATTTGGATTAGCATCGACGATCACGAGATGCCTTACCTGCGAGTCTTAATGGACGAAGTGTTTGGCCGGCAAAACTTCGTCGCGCAATGTATATGGGAAAAAGTATATTCCCCCAAGAGTTCGGCAAAATTTCTTTCCGAGAATCACGATTACATTGTTTGCTACGCTAAAGATGTGTTGCGCTGGGAGCGTAATTTACTTTCGCGAACGGAAAAACAAGACAAGGCGTATAAGAACCGCGACAACGATCCTCGCGGGCCATGGAAGCCTTGCGATCTGTCCGCGCGGAATTATTACAGTATTGGTCGTTACCCAATCACATGTCCTTCGGGGCGCGAGATATCTGGCCCTCCGCAAGGAATGTATTGGCGTGTGTCGAAGGAGCGACTAAAGGAACTTGATCAAGATCGTCGAATCTGGTGGGGCAAGGATGGCAACAATGTTCCCGCTATCAAGAGATTTCTTTCGGAAGTTATTAGCGGAGTTGTTCCAGAAACGATCTGGACCTATCAAGAAGTTGGGCATAACCAGGCTGCGAAACAGCACCTCAAGGAGTTGCTGCCGAATGTGGAAGACCTTTTCGTGACTCCAAAACCAGAAGGTCTCGTCGAAAGAATCCTTACTATTGCGACAAATCCGACCGACTGGGTGCTGGATTCCTTCGCCGGCACAGGGACCACGGGTGCTGCCGCGCACAAGATGGGCCGACGCTGGATTATGGTTGAACTGGGTGAGCACTGCCACACGCATATCATCCCGCGCCTTAAGAAAGTCGTTGACGGAACAGACCAAGGTGGCATTAGCGAGGCAGTGAATTGGAAGGGCGGCGGCGGGTTTCGCTACTACCGCCTCGCCCCGTCGCTGTTGGAAAGAGACAAGTGGGGCAACTGGGTCATCAGCGAAAAGTTCAATGCCGCGATGTTGGCCGAGGCGGTGTGCAAACTAGAGGGATTCGTCTATGCGCCGAGTGACACAATCTATTGGCAGCACGACCATTCCACCGAGCAGGAGTTCATTTACGTCACCACAGCGCACCTGAGCCACGATCAACTCCAACAATTAAGCGACGAAGTTGGGAGCAACAGATCGCTGCTCATGGTATGCAGCGCCTTCCGTTACGGTTAAGAAGATTCCCAAGGCCGTGCTTTCTGGTTGCGAGTGGGGCAAAGACGACTACAGCCTGAAGGTAGAAAACCTGCCGAAGGCTCCCCCTCCGAAAGGACAGATGGAGTTGATTCCAGCGGATGGCGATGGAATGAAGCCGTCGGACTCAACGCGCGAGGGTAACGCACGACAGGAGGCGACATAGCCAATGCTTGAACTGACTAAGGAAGAGCAGGCGTGGCTGGACGCCTACCGGGAAGCTTTAGACAAGAAACACCCCGGGACGGTTCAAGAAATACTCATCTACGGCTCAAAAGCCCGCGGCCAAGCTCGCCTCGATAGCGACCTGGACGTGCTTTTAATAGTGAAGGATAAGGCCGGTACGCAAAAAAGAGAGCTGCGACGCATCGGTTACCTGCTGGCGACGACCACGGACGTTTTGCCCTCTATTCTCGCCTACACGCAGGAAGAATGGGAGAGCCGAAAGAGAAGTGGATCAATGTTCCGTAAAGCAGTCGAGCGCGACGCGGTGCGCGTCGTATGAGGTCGGTTGGGGACTGAAGATGAAACTGAAGCTCTATTTGGACACCTCAGTTTTCAGTGCCTATCTCGACGACAGAGCCCCGGATCGACGAGCACAAACGGTGGAGTTTTGGGAACGTCTAACTGTCTTTGACGCATGCACCTCGGAGCTGGCGCGAGAAGAGCTGGAAAATACACCTACTGCCGATCGCCGCAAACGTCTCCTACGAATGCTGGATCGTCTCACGGTACACCCAATTACTCTGGAGATGAGGGAATTGTCAGAACGATATGTTCAGGCAGGAGTGTTCACACGGAACTTTAAGGGAGATTTTCATGAAGTATTTTGACTATGACTCTGTAGCCCGTGAGGCAAAGATTCCCGAGGAAAAGTTGCGAAAACTTGTGAAGCTTGCCCGGCAAGAGTTTCCGCACGACCCGATGATGGCCGAGCTCCATGCGTTGCGAGCTTGCCTGGCTATAAGGGACGGCCATATCCGGGTCGATGACGCTCTGAAAAATCCAGCTGAGAATCGGCTCTAGTCAGGTGAAGCGAAAGCCCGGAAGACAGCCGGGCGACAGCGTACGTCAAAAATTTTATGAATCGCCACGTAAACACCATCGCTGCCCGCCTGAGCCTGCGCCCACCGCAACGGCATTCGCTGGAGATCCTTGACCGCGTCACCGAAATCGTGCCGCCAAAGAAGGGATCGGACGTAGCTGCAGCGCTGGCGACGATTCGCAGCGAGTTCCCATCCGTGACGGACTTCGAGAGGGAGTTTCCGTCGCTCTGTTTCGCGCTTGCCACCGGGGTGGGCAAGACACGGCTCATGGGTGCATTCATTAGCTATCTCCACCTGGCGCATGGAATTAATAATTTTTTCGTCCTGGCGCCGAACTTGACGATCTACAATAAACTGATTGCTGACTTTACGCCCAATACGCCTAAGTACGTCTTCACTGGAATAGCCGAGTTTGCGGTAAACGCGCCGGCTATCATTACCGGAGATAATTACGAACAGCGCGATCCATTGAGCGGCGTTCTTTTTGGCGGCGTACGGATAAACATTTTTAACATCTCCAAGATAAACTCCGAAGTGAGAGGCGGCAAGGCTCCGCGCATCAAGCGTCTTTCTGAATACATCGGCCAAAGTTACTTCGATTATCTCGCCGGATTGAGTGATCTAGTCCTGCTCATGGACGAATCGCACCGTTATCGCGCGTCGGCCGGTATTCGCGCCATCAATGAATTGAAACCGGTGCTCGGTCTGGAGCTGACCGCGACACCGTATGTCGAAACAGGTCGCGAGCAGATGGATTTCAAGAACATTATTTTCAACTACCGACTTGCCAGCGCCATGGCGGATGGTTTCGTGAAAGAGCCCGCCGTGGTCACGCGCAAGAATTTCAATCCCGCGGGTATGTCGGCGGAGGAGATTGAACGGTTAAAGCTGGAAGACGGTGTCCGCCTACATGAAAGCGTAAAGGTTGAGCTGGAGACCTACGCGCGGGAAAGCGACAACCTGATTGTGAAGCCGTTCTTATTGGTGATCGCGCGGGACACGACTCACGCCGGACAGCTGATGCAACTGATTCAGTCAGATGGCTTCTTCGAGGGGCATTACAAGGAGAAAGTGATCCAGGTGGACTCCAGCAGGACCGGCGCGGAAGAAGAGGCGATGATCGAGCGTCTGCTCAAGGTGGAACATGCCGAAGAACCGACGGAGATCGTCATCCACGTGAACATGCTCAAGGAAGGCTGGGACGTGACCAACCTCTACACCATCGTTCCCTTACGCGCCGCCAACGCGAAGATATTGATCGAGCAATCTATCGGGCGCGGGTTACGCCTGCCCTATGGTCGACGTACCGGCGTGACGGCGGTGGACCGGCTTAACATCGTGGCGCACGATAAGTTTCAGGAGATCATCGACGAGGCGAACCGACCGGGCTCTGTAATCCATTTACAAAAGGTGGAACTTAGCGCCGAGCAGTTGGAACACAGGACGGTGACGGTTGTATCCCAATCACAGCTGGCAACGAAGCTGGGGCTTCAGCCGGAGCAATTTACGAGCAGTACGACTATTGCGGGCAATAATGATCTGCCACTATTCGCCAAGCCGGAAGAGCAAAAGGTCGCACGGATCGCTTATCAAGTAATTCGAAGATTGGAGAATCAACCTGAAAAAGTGCCGACCCTAGCGTATCTCCAGGACCCGACAATCCAAGCCGCCATTGTCAAAGAAGTCGAGGAACAATACCGTCCGGCTCAGTTGGATCTCGAGGGAGTTGCTGAAAAACCCAATATTCCGGCCGTGGTAGCGAAAACCACCGACTTCGTGTCGCAGCAGACTATCGCCATCCCGCGCATCCTAGTGGTTCCCAAGGGCGAGGTGAAGTCGGGCTTTAGGCCTTTTACGCTGAAACTGGATGCCCTGAATCTTCAACCGCCCTCCGACGAGCTGTGGGTCCAACATCTCCGAACGAACCAGTTAGAGATCATCGGTCTATTTAAAGGTGGAATCGAGGAAGAGCGGCTGGAAAACTACGTCGTCAGCGGCCTGGTGGATTTTGACGATATTTCCTATGACGACCATGCAGACCTTCTGTACGACCTAGCGGGACAAACGGTCCGCCATTTCCGAACGTATCTTTCCGAGGAAGAGACGAAAAAGGTGCTCCGCTTTCACCAGCGCAGAATCGCCGACTTCGTTCACTCCCAAATGCAAAGTCATTTTTGGGAGGATGAGGGGGTGGAATACGAGGTGAAGATCAGTAAAGGGTTCAGTGAACTGAAGCCGAGCGCCTACAGTGCCGCGGTAGGGGATCCGCCGTCGGATTTCCGGCAGTCACCTGAAGACAAGAGCAATATGGCTAAGTATCTCTTTGGCGGGTTCAAGCGGTGCCTCTATACAGTGCAAAAATTTCACTCCGACTCGGAACGGCTTCTCGCGGTTATTATCGATCGCGAAGCGGAGAAGTGGTTTAAGCCAGCCAAGGGCCAGTTTCTAATCTTCTACAAATCCGGCGCCGATCAGCTGGAATATCAGCCCGACTTCGTAGCTGAGACCAAGGACTCGATCTACATGCTGGAGCCAAAAGCCAGGAATCAGTTGGAGGATGCCGACGTGCTCGCAAAGCGCGATGTGGCGGTGAAGTGGTGCGAACAAGCCAGCGCACACGCAGTTACCTGCGGCGGCAAGCCGTGGAAGTACGCGCTGATTCCGCACGACGCGATCGCGGGGAACATGACGTTGGCGGGTCTCGTAGGGCAGTTTGGATCTCGCGGTTAGGTTAATTCCAGCGACAGCGGGGTCCATCAACTCTCATAACAACGCGGCTAAACGAACTTCAGGAGGAAGCAAACATGGCAAGCCGATCACCAACGCTAGAATCTCTTGACAAGGATGGCCGAGCGGCCCTCGAAAAGCGGCTATTGGACCGCCAGTCTGGCAAATGTTTTATCTGCGACGAGACCATAAATAAAACGGGGTCAGAGAACAATTTATTTTCACAACAGGAAAACAAACGGCAAGCTGCTTTAGTTGTTTTGAAAAACTCGATTCTAGCAAACTCCGTTACAGAACGAATCCATGACACTTCGAGAAGTAACCCGCAAAATCATTGGTCTCGTTGAAAACGTGAGCGGCCGTCCGGTGGTCGTGAATGAAGACGCTTCGTTAAAAACCCTAGCGGCTTCACGCATTGCGCGCGGCGCGAACCGAATTCACACGATGATCTCCTGCAACCCTTCGGCGGTTAGTGAACCGGATTATTTGATTGCTACAAGGATAGTTTCTCCTCTCAGCAATGTTTGTGTTTTATTAAGGTCCCACTCATGTCCGGGTATTGACCGGGCCGAAAGTGATAATTGGTTGATTTGAAATAAATAACTCATGATTTTTCTTGGTCTCGATTTGAACTGCGTAGAGACGATTTGCGATCCTGCGAGCAACTTACTCGTAGGGGGCACCCATGAATTTGGGCAAGTTGGTGTTTGCGCAAATCACGCAGCATTTGCCATTGACCACGTTTCGCCGTTGTGTGGCGCGCTATGGCGGAGGGCACAAGGTCAAGAGTTTTTCCTGCCTGGATCATTATCTTTGCATGGCTTTTGCTCAACTGACCTATCGAGAAAGTTTGCGCGACATCGAAGCGTGCCTGCGTGCGCAAGCGGGCAAGCTGTACCAC
>QHOF01000147.1:0-6088 GCA_003219335.1 Verrucomicrobiota bacterium
CACTTATCAGATGGTGCCGGACAAGATTGAGGAGGAAGATTATCTCATTCTCGAATCGGTAGGCCCCGTTCGAATTCCGCAGCGTTATTTGAATCACGAGGGGCAAATCAAGATGGGCGCGCCGTACTCGGAGCGCGATCTTCATGGTCCCCGCGAGATAATTGCGATCGACAAAGAGGAAGACGTCGATGTGCTGGTAAAAGATGGACCGCGGCTTACGCGAGTGACGCTGGCGCATCACCCGTTCGATGCAGTGGGATGGGACGGTTATCTCTACCCGTTCACGTTCAACGCCCAGGACTTCGAGCCGATCACAGGGACGGTGCATCAACCGCCGCCGATCCATCAGACATTCGAGATTCGCGGCTACGTCGTGTGCACGTTCGCGCCGCGTATGCTCGACACGCATCCCGAGGCCGTGAAAATCCCGTGGGTTCACGACAATGTCGAAGCCGACGAAGTTCTCTTTTACGTGCGCGGAAATTTTGGTTCGCGCCGCGGGATCGAGAGCGGATCGATTACATTGCATCCGCGCGGGATTCCGCACGGGCCGCATCCGGGCACGATCATGGCAAGCAAGAACGCCACGCGTACTGAAGAGCTCGCAGTAATGTTCGATACTCAACACACACTCGAGCTCACCGAGCAAGCTGTTGCGCTCGACGACCCGAAATACCCGCAGAGCTGGCTCGAGTAAAACAAGGACTCGGCGGTCTCTAGTCCGCCGTCTTAATATCTGCGGCAGACTGGAGACCGCCGCTCCTTGGTGCTACGCTAACCTCAAACACGAGCCATGATTCAGCCCCGCAGTGCAGAATTTGATATCGAGGAGCGATTCACGCGCGAGAGCAATCGGTTACGGGAAAAAGACCTCGACCGAATTGCATATGCGTACCGCGAACTGCTTCAGAGCATCGGCGAGAACATAGATCGGGAAGGTCTGCGGCGCACCCCGGACCGCGCGGCGCGCGCCTTGGAATTTCTCACGCAAGGTTACCGGCAGGACCTCGACGAGATCATTAACGACGCCGTCTTTGAGTCGGACGCGAGCGAGATCATTTTGGTCAAAGACATTGAGTTGTATTCACTGTGCGAACATCATCTGCTTCCCTTTATCGGACGCGCACATGTCGCTTACATTCCGAATGGGAAGGTGATCGGTCTTTCAAAGGTGGCGCGTATTGTCGATGTTTTCGCGCGGCGCTTACAGATCCAGGAAAATCTTACTACTCAGATTGCCGAATCGCTCATGAGATGCCTGGAGCCCTCTGGAGTGGCGGTTGTGGTGGAGGCGAAACATCTTTGCATGATGATGCGCGGCGTAGAGAAACAAAACTCGGTGATGAAGACCTCGTGCCTACTCGGTGTTTTCAAGGAAGATGCCCGCACCCGTTCCGAATTCCTCTCGCTGCTGAAAGATTAAAGTAACACAGCCTTCCAGGCTGTTTCGTCCGACGGGCATCCGTGCCTGTCGGGTCCACACTTTCGCAGGCTGGAAGCCTAGGTGACGTGTCAGGCAAGATGCCTGAGTTACATCACTTGCGCGAGGGCGCACAGCGTGTTTGCTGAAACATGCTCCTAACGGTAAGCAAGCGTCTCGAATTCTCTGCTTCCCGGCGTTTGCGCGTTAGCTACTGGAGCGATGCTGAAAACCTCCGCGCTTTCGGCCCGGAAACGAATGCACGCTATGGCAGCGGTCGGAATTATGTCGCCTATTTCGTTTTTACCGGGCCGGTCGATCCAACAACAGGAATGCTGATTAACATCAGCGAAATCAAAGAGCGCGCCGGCAAAATTGTGCGCGCACGTTTCGATCACAAATTCCTTAACGAGGACAATTCCTCTTTTCGCGACGCTCCGCCGACGGCCGAGAACATCGCGCGGCAACTTTACGTCGATCTCGCGCCGCTGTTCTCCGATGTCGAAGCAAAACTGTGCGCTTGTCACCTGACCGAGTCGCCCGAATGCAGCGCCACCCATTATGCGAGCGGGGTGCGCGAGGTGAATTACTGGTTCGAATTTTCAGCAGCGCGCAGGACGATGTCGCCGAGGCTGAGCGCGGACGAGAACGCGCGGCTATTTGGGTCGGCGACTTTAACGCACGGGCACAACTATCGCGCGCGTTTGACTTTTCGTTCCGAACGGTTCGATGGGAAAGACCCGTTGGTTCACTATGATGCGATCGACGCTTGTCTTCGCGCATTGTGTGCCGAACTGGATCACCGCTATCTCAACGAAGAGGTCATTGGACTAAAGGATCGTCCCATTACGACTGAGAGTTTGGCTGGATATATTTACGAACGCGTAAAGACAACGCTACCGCTGCACCGCGTTCGTTTGCACGAGCGCGACGATTTTTTTGCAGAAGCATGGGAAGGCAACACGGTTTTTCTAGGATTGCAGGAGCCGTTCCATGCGGCGCATCGGTTGCAAGCAGCTACGCTTTCCGATGCCGAGAACTCGAAACTTTACGGCAAGTGCAACAATCCGCGCGGCCACGGTCACGCTTATCTGACGGAAGCGACAGTGGCTGGCGAGTACGATGCGCGCAGCGGCACGCTCTACGATTTTGTGGCGTTGAAGAATGCGATGGCAGAATCGCTTGAGCCATGGCGAGATCGACATCTCGATCTCGAAACGGAGGATTTTCGTGATGCGCCGTCCACCGGAGAAAATATCGTCCGGGCGCTCTGGCCGAAGATCGACAATCGCATAGCGCAACGGCTCGTTCGATTACATTTGTGGGAAACACCGAATAACCGGTTTACGTTGCGGAGAATGTAACTCAGGCATCCTGCCTGACCCGTCGAGCGGGCATCTTACCCGCAACGGCAGGCTGGAAGCCCGCTCTACAATCAGGCATGATGCCTGAGTCACAATGAAACGCTATCTCATCACAGGGGCGAGCCGCGGGATTGGCCGCGCCATTGCAGAAAAGCTGGCGGCCAAGGACGTTGAGTTGCTTTTACACGGGCGCGATACGGTTGCCCTTGCGGAAACACGCAAAGCTGTCGAGCCGCAATGCGCGAAAGTCATGCTGTTGATCTACGATCTGGCAACGCCACATGGTGTTTCCGATCTGATCGCCGAAATCGGCAGGGCGCCAATCAATCTGCTCGTGAACAATGCCGGTGTCGCGGTGGTGAAACCGTTCACGGAGATAACGCAGATCGAATGGGAGCAAACCGTCGGCGTCAATATTACGGCGCCGTTTCTATTAACGCAGCGCTTTGTTCCGCGGATGCCACCGGGGTCGAGCGTCGTCAACATCCTTTCGGTCGCAGCGAAAACCGCCTTTCCAAACTGGAGCGCTTATTGCATGAGCAAGTTCGCGCTCGAAGGCTTCTCGCGGTGCGTGCGCGAAGAATTGCGCGACCGCAAAATTCGCGTGACTAACGTTTATCCTTCCGCGACCGACACCGAAATCTGGGACCGGGCCGAGGGCACATGGCCGCGCGAAAAAATGATGAGCGCGACGCAAGTGGCCGATGCAGTCGCCTTCGCCCTGGCGCGCCCGACGGACACGCTGGTCGAGAATATCATGCTCTCGAGTCTGGCTGGAAATCTGTGATGACGTGTCGCAAGTGATAGTGCCAAAAGCGGCGCGAGGACGCGTGCGCACTCCCAAAGCTTCGCGAAACAAATCAGCATCTCTCGTAGGTTTCGCACGCAGTGCTTTTGGAGTGCGATGCGTCTTCGCATCGCTTTCACGCGCCCGATATCGTATACTCTGCGCGTGTTGATAAACATCCACCATGGTTAAGGCGCTCCAAAGTGAACTCACCATCAACGTTATCGCTTCGATCATCGTATCGCTGATCTTCCTGGCGGCTGGATTTGTGTGGGGAAAATACAAAGAGCGCCGCCGCAAGTTTGGGAAAAACCTGGAAGAGTACGATTTCTATCCGTTCACAGTTACGCGGGAAAATTTCGGCGAATTCAGCCTGAAAGATTTTCGGCTGGGCATGCATTACTTCCTCAAAAATGAAGATCATACCGCAGCGCGGCAGCTCATTTTCATTGGCGAACAAAACAACGTGCGCAGTCAGCTCGAGCCGGCTGAGCAAAAAGTTTACGTGCAGCTATTCGAGAAATATCACGGCAAAACGATCGCCGACGACACGCACGAATTCCTCGAAAACTATGAGCGCATTGTGCGGCTGATCGGCAAATCATTCCCAAACACGGGCATGGAGATTTTGCTGCACAACCTGGCTGACCCCGCGCACTCGCTCATCGCGCTCGAAAACAATGTTACCGGCCGGCATTTGCGCGACGGCACAACAAATCTGCAGATTGATCTCAAACGGCGACAGCTCCTAAACGAAGACAAATTGAACTACGAGCTGAACATCGCCTCGCGCAGATTCAAATGCACAACGATTCCGATTAAGCGAAAGGAATTTGGGATCGTCGGCGCGATCTGCATCAACGTAGATGCGAACTATATCACCGAGGAAGTCTTGAAAGATCGGCAGCGCATCGAGAACTGGTTCGCAAACTTTTGCCGTACCGACATGCAGCTGGACGAGAATATTCTGAGCAAGGACGAATACGCCAAGGCGTTGAAGGGCAAACGCCATTTCAAGGGTGAAGCGTTTTGACGCTTATTTGTTATTCCGTCTTCACCGCTGCACTATGCGAAGATAGAGCAAAAGTGACCGGAACAAGCGTCCTATCAACGAAACCTGACTTAAATTGCCATCCCAACAATGCCTGGCGCGTTGCGTCATCCAAGATTCGGTGCCCCGTACTAACAAGAACTCTGACAGATGTTACTTTACCTGTCGGCTTGTCGACAATTAGTCCAAAGAGCCCTTTTTCCGATTTTGCGATTCCGGCGGGCCTCAAGTGGATAGATCGGCTTTGGCGCCGCTACGATTGCTTTCTGGATGGCAGAGCCACCCAAACGTGGTTTTTTTAAAAAGAAGGCAATGTCCGAAGAGAGCAACGGCGGTATAAACGTAGGAATCCGACTCCTGCGGATTCGCTCTTCCTGTCCCTGCGCGCTTCGCGCCACGAATTCGTCGGGAGAAATGGAAACAATTCGGCCACTGGTCGCTCCCCCGATTGGAACGAGCAGCTGGGCAGATGAATCGGTAATCTTCTCGACCAACACGCCATTTTCTATTCGCCACGTACCTCTTACATCGATGCGTCTCTCTATGCCGCCCAATTGGTCAATCGCAAGGCCCGTAAACGTTTGGTCAGCCCGAAACGTGGTAAACACGTTTTTCACGATTAAGTCTCTATGCTGATCAGTGAGAACTTTTTCCCAGGTTCCCGGCAACTGTCTCGCTAATTCTGCGTCGGATTGGATCGAACGCGGCACGGCGGCCGCGGGGCACCGGCAAAGTAAGAGTAAGAAGGTGAGAGTTGAGGCGACAAGCCTTAAAGACATGATCTGCAGATCGGTTCTCTGGGGTAATGAAGCGATTTGGCTAGATTTACCTGCGATCGCGACGCGCGAAAAGCTATTTCGGCGAGGCGTGCAGTGCTGCCTGGTATTCCGGCTTTTTGTGGTACTCGACGAGGCGGAATCCCCAGCTGACTAGGGTGGAGAGATCTTTGGTCTTGGCTTTCTTCTCGTTCAGGAATTTCTCGATTCTGGCCTTCAGTTCAGGCTGTTGATCAGTGGTGTCGAGAATTTCGAAGATTTCCATCGACAACAACCAGTCTTCAGGATGTTCGGCTTGCTGTGTCTCCCAGATTTCGCCAAGCCGTTCATAACCCGCCTTGCTCTCGCGAATCTTTCGCACCTGCGCGTACAGATTTTCGAGTCGCTTTCGTTTTGCATCCGATGGGACTTTAATAGTGCGCTCCTTCGGAACGAGCGCGACTTGATTGTAGGCGTCGTTGTCTGCCGCTCCATTAAACACCGAACTGATTCGCTCGCCGACTGCCATGTCGTACGTCCCCCAGTCGGGATCGAACAAGACTCCGTCGCCGTATTTGGCGCTGCAATTTGAGAATGTGATCAGCAGTAATTTCCCGTCGCGACGCAAGATTTTCTCGACCTTGCCCGAAACCACAATGCCGCTTACAAACTCAAGCTTCGCCTTCTTGCCCTCGACAATTCCGAGCGCGT
>QHOF01000147.1:6181-6486 GCA_003219335.1 Verrucomicrobiota bacterium
TGGCCTTCGATTTCTTTGTTGTGGAACGCCAGCGCGCTCTTGCCGGTCGTGCGAAGATAGATCGGCGAGTTATTCTCATCCGTAATGACTTCCTCAAAGATACCGCTGACTTGCAGGCCGGATGAATATTCGCAGGTGGCGACATTCTTGCATTCGATGGCTTTGTTGATGCCTTCGAGTCCACCAACTTGATAGGCCATTTTGCTCGCAAATTCTTCCAGCACGTCTTTGAGGTGCTGAAAATCGCGGCAGACAAAAAGCTGCGGCTGTTTGGTGGTGATATCGAACGGCTGATTCATCGCGTC
>QHOF01000148.1:0-507 GCA_003219335.1 Verrucomicrobiota bacterium
AATTTTGTTCGCGCCGCGCTCGGCTCACGGAAATCTGCGGAGCCAAAGCCGGTTTCAGCGTGAACAATTATGCGCGCATTGATCGCGCTTTTCACACTTGGCGCGCGTCACGGACTCCGGAGTCTTCGCATTAATGCAACGGTCGTAAACCGCCGCTACAGATTTTCGATTGTCGATGTTTAAATGTTTCGTAAAGCTCTCGTCATGCGCATCCGAGCTCTAATTATACTCGCAATCACAGCCGCGTTATCACTCGTCCTTTGGGCGATGCCCGCATACGCGCAAGATCCCGCGGTCGTTAATTCCAAGACGATTCGCGTCCGGTTCGAGAATGATCGTGTGCGAGTGCTCGAAGCGATTTTGCCACCCGGCGTCAAAGAGCAAGTGCACTCGCATCCGGCGTACGTCATTTATGTTTTGGAAGGCGGTCGGTATCGCAATTACGCAGCAGATGGCAAGATCACCGAAGGCGAGTTGAAGACCGGCGACGTTATCTATCGCGATCCT
>QHOF01000148.1:519-7906 GCA_003219335.1 Verrucomicrobiota bacterium
TTTAACTCACGCTGCGGAGAACATTGGCGACAAGCCTCTGCACATGATTCTCGTTGAGCTGAAAGGCGATTCAGGCGCTGGCAAATCGTCTCACCCCTGAACACGCTCGAGATTTTCGATTGTCGATCTTTTGATCGAGGCGTACGATAAGGTTTGAAACCCGCAAGTCTGTAGTAGGGGAAGCCATTGGCTTCCCGGGAAGCTGTCAGCTTCTCCTACAGCAAATGGAACGGAGGATTTAATTATGAGCACTGCTGTTGCCGAAGAAAAAAAGACGAAGCTGAATCAGCTCGAGCAAATCAAGAAGTCCACCAAAGTCGTGGCCGACACGGCGGACTTTGAATCGATGAAGGAGTTCAAGCCGCAGGATGCGACGACGAACCCAAGTTTGGTTTATGCTGCAACCCAGAAAGACCAGTACTCGCATCTGCTCGATGAAGTTTTAAAAGATCGCAAGAAATCCGGCCTGAGTGGTCACGAGCAGATCGAAGACATTTGCGATCATCTGCTCGTTCAGTTTGGCACCGACATTTTGGAAATCGTCCCGGGACGCGTTTCGACCGAAACGGACGCGCGGTTGTCGTACGATGTCGAGGGTTCGATCAAGAAAGCGCGGCGTTTAGTCAAACTTTACGAGGACCGCAAAATTCCACGCGAACGGGTGTTGATTAAAATCGCCTCGACGTGGGAAGGATTAAACGCAGCCGAGCAACTGCAAAAGGAAGGGATCTTTTGCAATCTGACGCTGATGTTTTCGCTGCCGCAGGCGGTGCGCGCGGCTGAAGCGAAGGTGCAGTTGATCTCGCCGTTCGTAGGTCGGATCTACGATTGGTACAAAAAAGAAAACAAACGCGACTACACGGGTGCGGAAGATCCGGGTGTGCAATCGGTAGTCGAGATTTACACGTACTACAAAAAATTCGATATCCCGACCGAGGTGATGGGTGCAAGTTTTCGGAACACCGGGCAGATTCTGGAGTTGGCAGGATGTGATTGCCTGACGATCAGCCCAGAGTTGATGGAAGAGCTCTCAAAATCCACCGAGCCGGTCGAGCGTAAATTGGTTCCGGAAAAAGCGAAACAGGCAAAGGTCGAAAAGCTGGAGCTCGATGAGAAAAAGTTCCGCTGGCTGTTGAACGAAAACGCGATGGCATACGAAAAGACTGGCGAGGGGATTCGCAAATTCGCTGCCGACGTGGTGAAGCTGGAGAAATTCGTCGCGTCGAAGCTTTAGCGGGTCTTCCTCTACCTCTTCCTCTTAATCTCAAGTGTCGGGAGAGTAAGATTAAGACGAAGCGGGAGAGGAAGAGTTGCGTGTTCAACGTTGTTCTGGTTGAGCCGGAGATTCCGCCGAATACGGGAAACGTCGGCCGGCTTTGCCTGGCCACGCGATCGAGACTGCATCTCGTCCAGCCGCTGGGGTTCTCTCTGGATGATCGACAGCTCAAACGCGCGGGTCTCGATTATTGGGATGAAGTTGATGTGCGAGTTTGGGATTCATTTCGCGAATTACAACGCGCGCAAAAAGGCGCGTCCCGTTATTTTTTCCTGACAACGAAGTCTGACCGGCCGTACTACGACGTCCGTTTCCGCGATGGGGATTTTCTGGTTTTCGGGCGGGAAACAAAGGGATTGCCCGAAAGTTTGCTGGCGAAGAACTGCGACGCTTGTCTTACGATCCCGATGCACGGCACGCGTTCGCTGAATCTGGCTACAGCAGTGGCGATTGTGTTATTTGAAGCGGTTCGCCAGCAGCAGGCGCAGACCAGAAACATCGCAACCCCCTCAGCCTGATCGGGATTAAATGAGTGAAAGGAAAGTAGAAAAAATCATGAAACGTTTTGTGTTTTTAACGTGTATTGGAAGCCTTGCGCTCGCGGTGACGGCGTGGGGCGCTCCACGGGGTAGAACAGCGCATGGATCGGCGCCGGGCGGAGGTGCGCGCAGTGCGCACGTCATGTCGGCCAGAGGCGGTATCGCGGCATTTCGCAGCGCGGCCTGCTGGTCATTCCTTCGCTCGAGCGAGTCATACTGCGCGAAGCCGCATGAGCATGGCGCACGTGAGAAGGGGCGTGGCGCGAACCACGCCGTCCCACGCCAGAGCGGCGGCTAATCACGGGAGAGGGCTCGCCGGCGCGAGAAACCTGGGAACTAGGCACGCTGCAGCAGCAGCAAGAACGCGCAATGAGCAAATTGCTCGGGCCAACACCAAAGCGGCTGCTAACCGGGAGAAGAATCTCGCCCAGGGCCGTAATGCCGCGCGGATTAACCGCGAGGCGGCCGCAAGAGCGCGCAATGAGCAAATTGCGGGAGCCACTCGAGCCGCTGCGCAGAAGAATCTGACGGCGAACCATCAGAGAAATCTGACCTTCGCGCACAATGTGTTGGAAAAGCGCGCAGGAAACGTCCGCGTCACCAACGTTTGGGTCGGTTCAACTGACCCCAACACCCGGTATTCCGCGTTTTACAATTACAACCAGCAATGGCATGACCGCACGTGGTGGCGAAATCACTACTCGAACATCGTGTTTGTGCTGGGCGGCTGGTGGTATTGGGGTGCCGGCTACTGGTTCCCCGCGTGGGGTTACGACCCATACGCGTGGTATTGGTACGACGGTCCGATTTATACTGGCTACGCAAATCTAACGCCGGATCGGGTGGTGGTCGAAGTGCAACAAGATTTGGCAGCAGACGGTTACTACGACGGTCCTATCGATGGAAAGCTGGGGCCGCAGACGCGCGCAGCGTTGGCAGCGTTCCAGTCTGACAATGGCCTGGCGGTTACATCGGCGATCGACCAGCCGACCTTGCAAACGCTCGGCCTAGCTTAACCTTGGGACCCTCTATGAGGGCCGCACGGCAAATTCGCTGTGCGGCTCTTTTTGTGTCCTCAAGCGCGAAAACAAAAACCGAAGAACTTATCTTCATTCTGGCAGCGAAGGCATCCGAAAGAGATCGCTCTAACGTTGAATAATTGCAGACCTCAAAAGGTCTAATAAGCCCAAAGGAAAACTTATGAGAATATTATTTGTTGTTTTGATTTGCAGTTTGACGCTAGCGCTCGTCAACGCCAGCGCGCAAGAGCCGCAAGCGACAAAGGAAAAGAAAAAGGCTGCTCCTACTGGACAGGCGCAGCATGGAAAGCCAGCGGGTAAGCCCGCGCAAGCAAAGCCAGCCGAAGTTGGCAAGGCAAAACGAACCGGCCAGCCGACACACGTAGCCAAGCCAGCAGAAGTTGGCAAGACGAAAGGGACAGGGGCTGCCACGACTTACGGCAAACCAGCAGAGGTTGGCAAGCCAAAAGCAACAGCTAAAACGACACCGACCGGCAAAGCCGCAGCAAGAGCGGCAAAGCCGACGCCAACCGGCAAAGCCGCGGCAGCAGCGGGTAAACCCACTCCAACCGGCAAGGCTGCGCAAGCGGGGAAACCCGGAGCAAGCCCGGTGCCAGCGCCGGGAGGCAAACGGGGCAAGCCGGGCGCAGCCGGCGTTGCCGCTGGCAAGCCGTTCAAGCCGCAGCACTTCAATCTGCCAACGAAGACAACTCCGACAAAAGTCACCGCCGTAAACTTCCAGCAAGGCAGACACATCCAAGGGAGCCAAAACTGGCAGGGGACAAAGTATACGGTTTTCCGCAACTATTCATCACAATGGCACGACAGAAACTGGTGGAGCGGCCATTACAACCGCGTCGTGTTCGTATACGGTGGATGGTATGCTTGGAATGCGGGATACTGGATCCCTGCTTGGGGCTACGCTCCTAACGCATATTATGCCTTTGATGGGCCGATCTACGGCTATAATGGCTTACCGCCCGATCAGGTGATCGCAAATGTCCAGACCGCACTGCAACAACAAGGTTATTACCAGGGGGAGGTGGATGGTCTGCTTGGGCCGCAGACGCGCGCCGCTATTGCAGATTACCAACGCGCCAACGGGCTGCCAGAAACAGCCGCGGTCGATCAGCCAACGCTGCAATCATTGGGAATGGCGTAGCGACAACCTTGATGGCGCAGTCCGTCATCTGTATGGGAAGCTGTCAGCTTCCCCTACAATTCATGATGATCTTGCGCGATGTCGATCTTAGCGGGAGATAGTTGCTCGTGCAGCCACCGCAATTAATCGCCCGCGATATTTATCACTCGTTTCGAATGGGCGCGCGCCGGATCGAGGTCTTGCGCGGCATCTCCATGGAGATTGGGCACAACGAGACGGTCTTTCTTTCCGGCGCATCCGGAGCGGGTAAGACCACGCTCCTTTATACATTGGCAGGGCTGGAACGTCCTGAGTCGGGAAGCGTCGAATTTGAAGGACGCCGCCTGTATTGTGGCGGCTCCTCCGCAGAGGCGCGTCTGCGGAACGAAAAAATGGGCTTCGTTTTCCAGGGTTACTTTTTGTTATCGGAACTTACCGCCTTCGAAAACGTGCTGTTGCCGGGAATGATTGGACGGCGCGCAACCAGAGAAGACGTCGAGAATAGCCTGGCGTCGGTGGGCCTGGCTGATCGCATGCATCATTTGCCGGCAGAACTTTCAGGCGGGGAACAGCAGCGCGTCGCGATCGCGCGAGCGTTGACGAATAATCCCGATATCATCTTTGCCGACGAACCGACTGGAAATCTCGATTCGAAAACAGGCGACGCCATTATGGATCTTCTGTTAAATCTGGCGCGCGATCGAAAGAAAACGCTTCTCGTGGTGACGCACGACGCTCGCCTGGCGACACGCGGTGACCGGCAGTTGCACATCAAGGACGGCGTCCTCCAATGATGGAGTAAATGGAGTATTGGAGTGCTGGTACCCAGGAGTCGCATTACTCCGACACTCCACTACTCCAGTTGTCTTGCTGATTTGCTGCTTGAATTACGCGAGTAAACGCCGAACATTTTTTTTCGATATGAAATCCACTGACGCAACGGTATTAGAGGAACCCAAAATTCATGAGCCTACTGCGGACGCAGTAGTTGAACCGGCAATCGAGGGTCGCCGGCGCCCAACCGCGGTGGGAGTTAAGGAAGCGAAGATCTACATCGACGGAAAATTTTACTCCGAGGCGGACGCAAAAATCTCTGTCTTCGACCACGGCCTGTTGTACGGCGACGGAATTTTCGAGGGGATTCGTTTTTATAATGGGCGCGTTTTCCGGCTGGGAGAACATGTTGATCGTCTGTGGGATTCGGCTCGCTCGATCTGCCTGGAAATTCCAATGACGAAGCAGGGCATGACGGAGGCGCTCCTGGAGACCATTCGGCAAAATCATCTGCGGGATGGTTACGTGCGGCTGCTGGTCACGCGTGGGATTGGCAGTCTGGGTTTGAATCCGGAGCAATGTAAGTCCCCGAGCGTAATTATTATTGTTGCCGCGATCGCGCTTTATCACGAGAACATGTACCGTAAGGGATTAACGGTGGTCACATGCGCAACGCGCCGCTGCAATCCCGGCGCGCTGAATCCGGCAGTTAAATCGCTGAACTATTTGAACAACGTGATGGCGCGGATAGAGGCGAATCTGGCCAACGCGGACGAAGCGCTCATGTTAAACGACGAGGGCAACGTTGCCGAATGCACGGCGGACAACGTTTTCATCGTCAAGCGCGGTCAGATTGTTACACCGCCCGTCGCTGCAGGCGCGCTCCGCGGCATTACGCGTTCGGTCGTGTTCGAGATCGCCGCCGAACTCGGGTTCAAAACGTTAAAGGCGGATATCACGCGGCACGACGTTTTCGCTGCGGATGAGTGTTTCCTCACGGGGACAGCTGCGGAGATCATTCCGGTTGTCAAAGTGGATGGGCGCCCGATAGGAAATGGAAAACCCGGGCCGATTACCGGGCGCATCATTGCGCGATTCCGGGAGATGACCCGCGAAACCGGCACGCCAATTTTCGACCAGAATTGAGCGCATTACTTTGCGACATCGGCGTCCCGCAGGAAATTATTCCAGTTGAATCTTTCGAAACCTTCAGGGTCTAATTAACAGCGATGTTGTGCGACGCTTGCAAATGTAATGACGCGACGGTCTTCCTGACACAGATTCTGGAAGGCAAAATGCACAAGGTGAATTTGTGCGAAGCTTGCTCGAAGGAAAAAGGTGTTCAGGATCCCACCAGTTTCGCGCTGGCCGATCTGCTCCTTGGTCTGGGCGCAACAGACGAGCTCGAAAAAGGAGCAGCGACCCAAAAATGCCCCTCGTGCGGTTTTAGCCAGGCCGACTTCAAAAAAACTGGTCGCCTTGGATGCAGCGAATGCTACGTCACGTTTGCAGAGGGCCTGAGCTCGCTTTTGAAAGCAATGCATAAAGGCACCGAACACGTGGGGAAATTGCCGCAGCGCGCGCAGCGCTCGATTGCGCTCAGCCACCGAATGCGTGCGCTGGCCAAAAATCTACAGAAAGCAGTGGCAGCCGAGAACTACGAGACGGCCGCCTCGTTGCGCGATCAAATAAAACAGCTGGAGAGCGAGCTCTCGAATTCGGGATGAAATTTTCAAGCATGCTTTCCACCGCCGGAGAATGGCTGCGCGGCGAAGGGCCGCATCACCAAATCGTAATCAGCAGCCGGGTGCGACTGGCGCGGAATCTGCGCAATCGTCCTTTCCCAGGTTGGGCGAAGAAAGCGGAGCGCAATTCGATCCTGGAACTGGTCAGGCCGCATGTGGAAGGGCTCCCGGAAATGCAGGAATCGTTCTCCGAAAGTTTGCAGGATCTTTCGGCGTTGGATCGGCAGGTGTTGGTGGAGCGGCACCTGATTAGCCGCGAGCATGCCGCCAAGGGCACAGGCAGCGCGGTGGTGGTGAATCGGCGGCAAACCCTTAGCATCATGATCAATGAGGAGGATCATCTGCGGATGCAATCGATTCGCTCCGGTCTCCAGTTGAAACAGGCGTTCAAGCTAGTGGACAAGATCGACAGCGCGCTCGAAGGCAAACTGGACTTCGCTTTCGATCCGCGGCTGGGATACCTGACTGCGTGCCCTACCAATGTTGGCACCGGCATGCGCGCCTCGGCGATGCTCCACTTGCCAGGGCTCGTGCTGAGCGAGCTGATTAACCAAGTCATCCAGGCAGTAAGTAAAATCGGTCTCGCAGTGCGCGGCCTTTACGGTGAGGGCACCGAAGCGATGGGCAATCTTTTTCAGATTTCAAATCAAATCACGCTCGGTGAGAAAGAGGAAGATATCATCAATCGCCTGAGCAAGGTGATCGAAACAATCATCGAAAAGGAACACGACGCGCGGCAGATGTTGCTTCAAAAAAAACCGAACACGCTTTGCGACCAGATCGGCCGCGCCTATGGGGTTTTGACTTACGCGCACGCCATGTCGTCGAAGGAAGCGCTCAACCTGCTCTCGATCCTCAAACTCGGCATGGACTTGGGCGTATTTCCAGAGGAC
>QHOF01000136.1:0-5768 GCA_003219335.1 Verrucomicrobiota bacterium
GATTCACAAACTGCCACTGCGCAAATGGCAAGCTCAGACGCAGCGCCTGATGTCGAACCGGAAGCGGATTCGGCCGGCCGCGTCCGGCGGCGAGGGGCTCCCGTGCAGCGCGCTCTTCCGGTTGCGACTCCTGCTCCGCGCCGCAACTTCTTTGAGCGACTCTTCGGAATACGTCCGCAACCGGCGCCTGCGCCGCCGCCGCAGCCTACCCGCCGGCGCGGAACACCACGATGAACCATCAGTCAGAACCACTGCGGCAGGACGTATCGGCAGTCTGGCCTATGATTGATCAACCTCTTCAATTTTATGATAGACAAAGTAAGAAAGATTTTGGGCCTCCCTTCACGCAAGACCGGCAACAAACTGATACTGAGCGTGGAAAAACTCGAGACTCGCGTCGCGCTGCTCGAGAATGGCCGCCTCGAGGAATACAGCGTCGAGCGTAGGACCTCGCGCAACATCGTCGGGAGCATTTACAAGGGCAAAGTCAAAAACATCGAGATGGGTTTGAAGGCGATGTTTGTTGACATCGGCTTCGAAAAAAACGCCTTCCTTCATTTTTGGGATGCGATCCCGGCCGCACTGGACAGCGGCATTGAAGAAATCGATCGCCGCGCGAGCAAGCGGCCTCGAAAACGGATCACCGTAAAAGACATACCCAGTATTTACCCCGTGGGCTCGGATGTCATCGTGCAGGTGACTAAAGGCCCGATCGGCACGAAGGGGCCAAGGGTAACGACCAATCTCAGTTTTGCCGGGCGCTACCTGGTGCTGATGCCCTTCAGTGATCGCAGCGGTATCTCACGAAAAATCGAGAACCCCAAAGAACGCGAGCGGCTGCGCAAGATTCTGCGCGAACTGGATATTCCCGAAGGTGTCGGCGTCATCATTCGCACGGTCGGCGAAGGCCAGCGGGCAAGATATTTCGTGCGCGATCTGCGTTTTCTTCTTGATCAGTGGGCAAAAGTCGAGAAGGCCATTCGCGAAAAACCAGCTCCCTGCCGGGTCTTTGAGGAACCGGACCTGGTTGAGCGAACCGTGCGCGATTTTCTGACCGAAGAAATCGACGAGGTCGTTTGCGATGACCGCGCAGCGACGGACAGGATGATCGAAATGATTGGCGAGATTTCCCGGCGCGCGCGGAACCGGGTCCGCTTTTATGATAGCGCGACGCCGATCTTCGAAACGTACGGTGTGCAAAAACAAATCGACGATGCTTTCCATCGGCAGGTTTGGTTGAAGTGTGGTGGCTATATCGTGATCGATGAAACCGAAGCGTTGGTAGCGATTGATGTGAATACTGGCCGCAACAAAGGCGGGCGCGATGTGGAGAAAACAATTTTGCAGACGAACCTCGAGGCGGCAGATGAAATCGCGCGTCAGCTCCGGTTACGAAACATCGGCGGGTTGATCATCGCCGATTTCATCGACATGAAGAGCCGCAAAGATCAACAGGCAGTTTACAGTTTGATGAAGGAACGGCTCAGACGCGACAAAGCCAGGACGCATGTTCTCCCCATTTCGCAGCTTGGCCTAATGGAAATGACGCGGCAGCGGGCACAGGAAAGCCTCAGCGAGACAATCTATCAGAACTGCCCCTACTGCGGCGGCCGCGGGGTGGTGAAAACCTCCATGACCACAAGCGTGGAATTGCACCGGACTCTCAACACGGTCATGCGCAAATACCAGGACAGCATCCACGACATTCGCGTGATTCTAAACCCCGACGTCTTGAAGCGATTAAAAGAGGAAGACGAAGAACTATTGGTGGAGCTGGAGCGCCGTTATGCAGGTCGTCTGGTGTTCCGTGGCGACCCGACGTTTCACCATGAGAAGTTTCTCATTACGGACGCGACTACGGGAGTGGAACTAAAACCCTAACGTGGTTGAGCAGGTGTCAAAAAAAGCTTGCAATCTTCGCCGCCCCGGCTCAGACTCGCGGCATCCAGACACAGGATGCGGAATTCGTTATTGACTTTACGCTCCAAAATGTTTGGAGGGTAAAAGGAAACTTAACCAAAGGAGAAATAATGAAAAGATTAGTGTTATGCCTGTTAGGGTTCGGGGTGATCGCTTCGGCCGCTTTTGCCGGAGAGACCTATTCGGGGAAAGAGACGAAGCAGGTAGCGCCGCCTCCGTGCCCGGAGTGGTACGCCGATAACGAGTTTAACGTCAGTCTGTGGGGAACCTACGTTTTCACCGGGAGCAAGTGGGAAGCCGACAGGTACCTTGAAGCCGATCACGCCTGGGGCGGTGGTATCGATTTCAAATACTTCTTTCACCGTTATTTCGGTGTTGGTATTGAAGGTTTTGGCCTCGATGCGAGACAGGCGCGCGAAAATGTCTTCGTCGATCTGAGCGACGGGATTTCTTCCCGCAGCTTTGAAAACCACCGCGAGGCGGTGGGATCTGTGCTAGGTACATTCACGCTGCGTTACCCGATCCACTGCACGCGCTTCTCACCTTACATCTGGGGTGGCTTCGGCGGGATCTTTGGCGGGGGCCAGAGGCCGATCAATCGATGGGTTCGCGAGGGGGGAACCATCGCCCAAGGCGGCGAGGGCTTCGACATTTTTGAGACAGTTGGTCATACAGATAGCGAGACAAGCATAATGGGCCAGGTCGGCGGCGGCATGGAAGTGCGTCTCACCCCGCATATCGGCTGGGTCAGTGACTTCAGCTGGAATTTTGTGGATGGTCCGAAAAACAACTTTGGCATGGCCCGCACCGGCGTGAACTTCGCCTTCTAAAACAGCAGCAATAGCATTTGCTAGAGCGGCGTCCGCAACAAACGGACGCCGCTTTTTTGTACCCGCAGCGCGAGGATCGGCCCCGAAATACCGGAGGGCGTAATGGCTTTTCTAAGCTAAAGTATTGATTGGCGTTTGCGAACGCTGGCCTGAGCACGAAATTATCCTGATGTCTTTCGTCGAAACCTTGGACAATTTGGCTCTGAGGAAATCGGAGCTCGTCCAACGTTTCGAGCAACTGATCGCCCCGAAATCGGATCAGGAACTCGAAGCGATGGCGCGGACTTCGCGCTTGCTCACTCTGCAAAATTTTGGACGCACGATGCGGCTGTTCGCGCCGCTCTATCTTTCCAATGAATGCATCAACAATTGCCGGTATTGCGGTTTCTCGCGCGATAATCCGATCCTTCGCGTCACGCTTGGCGTCGATGAAGTCGTTGCCGAAGCGCAGCATCTCGCCCGCCAGGGATTTCGCCAGATTCTTCTCGTAGCGGGCGAGCACCCCAAATTTGTGAGTCGCGATTACCTTGCCGAATGCGTCCGCGCGCTCGCGCCCGATTTTTCGTCAATTTCCATCGAGGTCGGCCCCATGGAGATGGAGGATTATGTGCCGATCATCGAAGCTGGCGGGGAAGGCCTCGTCGTTTACCAGGAAACCTACAATCGCGATGTCTATGCCGAGATGCACACCGCCGGGCCGAAACGCGATTTCAATTTCCGGCTGGATTGCGCCGAGCGCGGTTACGCAGCCGGTTTTCGCCGGCTCGGCATCGGCGCGCTGATCGGTTTATCGCGCTGGCAGGATGAAGCCATCGCCCTGGCAGCGCACCTAGAATATTTATTTAAGCACTGTTGGCAGGGGCAAATCAGTGTGAGCTTGCCGCAGCTGCGTCCGGCCGCCGGCGGATTTCGTCCACTTTTCTCGATGACTGATCGCGAACTGGTGCAATTGGTCTGCGCCTTGCGGATTACTTTCCCGCAGCTCGGCATCGTCTTGAGCACGCGTGAGCGCGCGTTGCTGCGGGATTCTTTGGTCCTGCTCGGAGTGACGATGATGAGCGCAGGTAGCCACACCGAGCCGGGCGGTTACACCCGGCAAGGCCGCGAACATTTGCATCGCACTGTGCGCGGTCGTATCATTGCGCCCGAAAACCAGGACGGTGAAGATCAACTTGCCACCGGCCAATTCGAGATCAGTGACGAACGTTCCCCGGCCGAAATCGCCGCAGTCCTGCGCAACTGCGGATTCGAACCGGTTTGGAAAGATTGGGACCAAGCGCTCCAAGGAGCGACGGCTTCCTAGCCGTCGCTTGGACATGACGGCTGGGAAGCCGTCATTCCTTGTAATGAAAATTTCACTCAACGGCGAAACCGTTGATACCCGCGAAGCCAAAACGATCGCGGAGCTGATCGATCGTTATCAATTGCCGCCACAATCCATTTTGGTCGAACACAACGGCCTCGCCGTCCATCGCCATGAATGGGCGGAGCGATCATTATCCGACGGCGACCACGTCGAATTCATCCGCGTCGTCGCCGGCGGGTAGCAAAATAAAATACTCGGTTTTTGTGTAGACAGGGGTCGGGTCTCACTAAGCCTGAGCGGCACTTTTCACGACCACGCGCATTCCGTCGGTTTGAATAACGGTGACGGGGGTTTTCGGGGCGATGAATTCGCCTTCGGTGACGACATCGACAACGTGATCGGCGAAACGCGCTTTGCCGCTCGGTCGCAAGACGGTCACCGCAGTACCCTGCATTCCGGGCGTGAGCGCGAGCGCAGTCGCGAATTGTCTTGGCACCCCGGCGAGCGATGGGCCGGGCGGATTTGAATCCATCAGGGCGAACTGCCGGTAGATGCTCGTGCGCGGGAGATAGCGTGCGAGGAGGGCGATGACGATAAACGCGCCCACGATCGCGATGAACATGTTAAGCAAAGGCATCGCCAGCATCTTGCCGGTTGGGAAAAAGTTCTGGCCGGGGTAGCGATCAACCATCGTCCAGAGCAGTGAC
Organism: Verrucomicrobiota bacterium; assembly: GCA_003219335.1. GTDB lineage: Bacteria > Verrucomicrobiota > Verrucomicrobiia > Chthoniobacterales > UBA10450 > Udaeobacter. The sequence goes on from QHOF01000136.1 coordinate 4,764, forward strand.
GCAAGCATAAGGAACACGCCGACAACACCGAAAACGATTGTGGTGTGCGCGAAGAAAAGTATTTCGATCAACACGAGCACCATTCCGAGAATGAACAGCGCGACGACCTCCCAGCCAGCGAGCCCCGCCAGGTAATGGCCGAGAAAGAAGAGCGCGAAACAAACCGCGGAGATAATTCCGGGCCACGTCACGCCGGGGATTTTGAACTCCAAATACGCGCCAAGAATTCCGAGCAGCAGCAGCAGAGGCGCAAGCGCGGTGATCCAAAAGGCGATCTGCTCGAACCCAGTGGGTTCGATCGTGACGACGTTACCCGTAAGTCCGGCCTTTTTCGTTAGATCAGCAATCGAATCAGCGACGCCTTCTGCGAGCAACAGCTTGCCATTGATTCGTTCGGTTGCTTCCTGCGCATTCAGAGTGAGGACAGCGCCGTTGGGATGAATGACGCGGTCTCCGATTTTCACTTCTTTGTCCCTGTTCATGAACGCCTCAGCGATGTCGGGATTGTGGCCGTTCTTGATCGCCGAACCACGGATGAGTGCAGACCAATACGAAATCGTCTTCTCCTTCGCAGTGGCAGGTAGGTCTTCGCCTGTCGGAAGAATCGGCGCGGCTGCGCCAATGGCGCTCACGGGTGCCATGTAAATGTGTTGCGTGGCGATGGCCATGAGCGCGCCGGCCGAGCCCGCGTTGGTGTCGATGAATGTGTAAGTAGGAATTCTTGTTTGGTTGAGCGCGTTCACGATGCCAGCCGCTGTATCGAGTCGGCCACCGTATGTGTTCATGTCGAAAATGATCGCGGAAGCTTCGTTGCTCTCGGCCGTTTTCACCGCGCGGCGCAAAAACGCCAGGAGCGAAGGCGCAACTTCGCCACGCAACGCCACCACGGCGACATCGCCTTTGTGAATGCTGTCGCGGGCGTGGACGCTTGAGACCGTAAGCAGCGAGATTGCGATTCCACACATGCTCGTCATTCCCAGCGAAGCGAAGCAAAGTCGGGAAATC
>QHOF01000136.1:5776-6349 GCA_003219335.1 Verrucomicrobiota bacterium
GCGAAACCGGGCGTTTGCGCAACGGGGTCCCTCGACTCCGCTCGGGATGACCGGCAAGCGGCGTTTGCTGGGTTGGAAATGGCATCGCACTGCGTAAGTTTGACATCGCTTCCAAAGCCAAACGAGGCAAAAATATTCAGGCGCGCACGCATGGGAACGATTCCTCCGGAAACAATCGAGCAAATCGCCGCCGCGAACGATATCGTCGAAGTGATCGGTTCGTATTTTCCACTGAAACGCGCGGGAGCAAATTTCAAGGCGCTCTGCCCGTTTCACCAGGAGAAAACGCCTTCGTTCATGGTGAGCCCGAGCCGGCAGACGTTTCATTGTTTCGGTTGTGGCGCGGGTGGGAGTGTTTTCCGCTTCGTGATGGACTACGAGCATGTGGATTTTCCTTTAGCCGTGCGCAAGCTCGCTGCGCGGGTCGGGATCACCGTTGTGGAGAAATCCCGCGGCGGCGCCTCTGATGAAGATCAACAATACAAGACGCGGCGCGTTTTGCTGAAATTGCACGCGGAATCTGCCGAATGGTTTCACGAGAACTTAATTGCGAGAGAAATTGGGGAACCGGCG
>QHOF01000137.1 GCA_003219335.1 Verrucomicrobiota bacterium
AAAGAACTCAGGCCGATCGCTGAAAAAGTCGAGGCGCAGCAGCGGATTTCAGAGGCCGACGCGCTCGTGCTCTACCGGGCCAATGATCTTAACGCTCTCGGCATGATCGCCAACGTGGTGCGCGAACGAAAGAATGGCAATTACGCGACCTACATCCACAACCGTTACATCAATTACTCGAACATTTGCATTTTATCCTGCCAGTTCTGCGCTTTCGCGGCCAAGAAACGCGATGCGCACGCCTTCGAATATGCGATTGACGAAATCGTCAGCGCGGTGACGGACGCGCTGCGCCTCGGGATCACAGAGGTACACATGGTGGGCGGGTTGCATCCGAGCTTGAAGAAAGATTGGTATCTCGATCTGTTGCGCAGCCTGCGCGCGCTGGATCCGCAGCTCCACATCAAGGCATTCACTGCCATCGAAGTCCGTCATTTGGCCCAGCGAATCTTTCGGACGCCGATCCGGGAAACACTGGAGACTCTGCGCGAAGCCGGACTCAATTCGATCACTGGCGGCGGCGCCGAAATTTTCGATCCGGCCGTGCGCGACAAAATCTGCCGCGGCAAAGAGACCGCAGCCCAATGGCTCGACGTACATCGGACCTGGCACTCGATCGGCGGCCGCAGCACGTGCACCATGCTTTACGGACACATTGAAACGCTCGCTCAACGGGTCGATCACCTGCGCCAGCTCCGCGAATTGCAAGATGAGACGCGCGGATTCACCGGCTTTGTGCCTTTTGCTTTCGAGCCATCCGCAGCCCTTGGCATGCTTGCCCATATCAAGCGCGCTTCTGCATTTGACCAACTGCGCAATCTCGCGGTGAGCCGGATTTACCTGGATAACATCGATCACCTGACTGCTTATTGGGTCAGCCTGGGACTGCCGCTCGCACAGGTTTCGCTCAGCTACGGCGTGGACGATCTGCACGGCACAATCTTGGAGGAAAAAATTTTCCACATGGCCGGCGCAACCACGCCACAACAGCAGACCGTCGCCGCGCTCGAACACGCCATCCGCGAAGCCGGCCGGGAGCCGGTGCAACGCGAGAGCCTGTATCGCCATCTTTCTCCGCGCGGGACGAATGAGACGCGCGCAACTGCTGCAGAATTGGCGTGTGCCTGATTCGGTAGGTGAGAAGTGAGACGTGAGATGTGAGATGTCACAAGCAAGAGTTACCGTCCACTTACTTCTTACTTCTCACTAATCACATCTCACATTGAAACGACCGCGCATCGGCTGCGTAAAATATCTCAACGCACGCCCGCTCATTCACGGCTGGCCGGATGCCGTTGAGTTCGATCACCCATCGGCGCTATGTCAGCGACTCGCCAGCAGCGAGCTGGACGTTGCGCTTGTTTCCAGCTTCGAATTTTTGCGCAACCCCATCTACCGGATAATTAACGACGTTTCCATTTCGTCGGAAGGCCCAGTTTACAGTGTCGTGGTCGCCCACCGTGGTGACATTTCCGAAATCAAAGAAATCGAGCTCGATCCTGCCTCGCAAACCGCGGTTAATCTGTTGAGTTGCCTGTTGGCAGAGCTCGGATTGAATCCACGTTTGAAGCAGCGTAGCACAGACATCTTGCCTGCTGGGGTGAAATCAAGTTTGGCTAGTTCGGCGCGGCTTCTGATCGGCGATCAAGCGATTCAGTTCCGCCAAAAGTACGCCAGCGAATTTCAATTCTGGGATCTGGGCGAGCAATGGAAGAAACTTGTCGGTCTTCCGTTCGTTTACGCCCTCTGGCTGATTCGCCCCGAAGTTAGAGATCCAAAATCGCTGGCCCAACGGCTGCGCGCCTTGCGTGACGAAAATCTGGCCAACCTCGACCAGTTAATCATAGAGGCTGTAGCCGGGGTCGGTGACCCCGGCCACCGAAAACTCACTCGCGAATTTCTTGGTCGCTATTACCGCAATCATCTTCGATTCAGTTTTAGCGAAGAAGAAAAGCAAGGTCTCCAAACTTTCGCGGACCTGTGCGCAAAGCACGGCCTGCTCGAAAAGCGTGACCTAGCGTTCAGTCTCATGTAGGGAAACATAACGTTTGTTTATAGGCTTTGCTGCACTCAGCTTCGCGTACGGCGCACTATTCACACTGCTGCTTGGGGTTGACCGCCCGCAGCCCGATCGCATATGTCGCATTTACAAGCGCGATGGTACTACGCGGCTCGCTACGTTATCGCCATCGTCGGGTTCATTTTATATGCGTGTGGAATCGTTTCGCTGGCTCGGCGAGCGAAAGAGTTGCGCTCGCCGAAAGCTTAATAGCCGTCGCAGCAGCGCTTGCCGTTGGCCCGCTACAGGCGAAATGGCTCCGGGTTTTTGTCGCGCCAACGTCTATGCGGAGAATCAAACTCTCGCATGTAATGCTCGCGTGTGGCGGCAAAAGCGCGCATCGCGGTCTCCCACGACATTTTCATCGGCCACGGCTCGACAGGCGACTGCGCAAAAGCCGGAAGCTGCAAGTCCGTGGCGAGCTTGTTATCGCCGGCGGCCGAAGCTCTGTATTTTCGCGAGGGCATCTTCACCACCATAGCGCAGGATAAGCTCGCGAAAAGACTCATCGCGTTCCGGGTCAAGCGCACAGATGCGGACAATCTGTCGAATATCTTCCCAATCCAACTTCTGGTTTGCTGCGAGTCGGGCTCGCCGCGGCGTGTAGTTTCAGGGCCACGAGATATTCTGGCCGGGGACTAGGACGCGTTGACCCGATAGATCCATTTCTCTGGCGCCGGCGATTAATTTTTCCCAGGTAGCCTCCTCAACGAACATGAGATCGACAGGAGCGCCAGTTTTATCCGCTGGCTCGAACTGGGCGAAGGCTTCGACGCCGTGAAAAACGCGGTAACCAAGTTCGCGCAGCAGATCGAGCCATTGCGAGCGCGATTGCTCTGGAACCAGAAGATCCAGATCAACCGTGTTCCGGATATAACCGAGGAGGACGATCGCGTTGGCGCCGATGAGAAGGCTGGGCAGCCCTCGCTCGGAAGCGGCACGAAGAATCGCAGTAATCTCTGCCCCCACAAAAGTCAGATATTAGTGTCGTGTCCTGGAAATAATCGAGACATTTGCGGCTCGAGAGGCTAAGCGTAATCTGCGCGTCAACGCTGCGGGTGGCTCAAGCCGAGCTCGATATCATTAAGTCGCCAGCCTAAGCCAGTGAAACGGAATTGGAGCTTGATTCCTTCTCGCTCGACCAGAAACGTGCGTGGGCCTGTGAAGAATGCGTATTTTACTTTCGACCAGTTTGCGTTTTTGCCCGTTGTGAAGCAGAACTGCTGCGGAGTCTGCAGATTCTTCAACGCTCCCGGATTTGCGAGAAGCGCTGCGATCCCATCTGGTGTGGCGTAAACATCGACGATTGCATCGATCAGCGTCGGGCCGAGCCTGCTCCACCGTTTGTGGCCGCTCGTCGCGCGCGCGAACCGCGCGACAAGTTGCTTTTTCAGCGATGCGCAAACAGCGCGAAAATCCACGTGCGAATTGATTGCTCCGGTATCTCTGGATCGGATCGCGGCTGTGAACCGCCAGAATGAAAAGTACGGCGACGCGCCGTAAACCAACAGGAGGGCGATACAGATGAGCGCTAACCACCGGGTGAGCTTCATTTTCAACGTGGCGTCACAAACAATTGCGCACGCTTCCCAAAAAAGGCGATGCGAAGACTCATTGCACGCCAAAAGCACTTCGTGCAAAACCATTGAGACGCTGGCTCGTTTCGCGTGAGCTTTCGGAGTGCGTACGCGTCCTCGCGTCGCTTTCCTTGCGTGATCTTTTGCCTTGTCGCGTTGTGGTCTCAAAAATACAATAGCGCCCGTTTGAAAACTAAATGCCTACTGAGTGTCATCGCCGTCCTCGCTGGCAATGCCATCCAGAACGAGGCGGACGAGGCTTCGCCCACGCGACAAGCTTTTGCCCAGCTTAACTACCAATCTGTCGGCACGACTATGAACAAGGGGGTCGAATTAGCTGGCAAAGGCGATTATGAGAAGGCCCGGCAACTTTTCGACGCTGCGATTGATCAGGACCCGAAGGCATGGCCCCTGTATCTCAATCGTTCTAATGTGTTCGTGCATCAGCGAAAATTCGATCTCGCTATTCAAGATCTGAATACGGTGCTTCGCCTCAAGCCGGGTATTCTTCTGGCACAGGTCTTGCGCGGCATGCTATATGAACATTTGGGTGATTACAGTCGCGCCTTGGCGGACTACGACAGGATGGTAAGCATCACTTCATCATTGCCTCTCAACCGCGCCTTCGCGCAAAACGGCCGAGCATGGCTTCGCGCGACCTGTCCAGACGCTTCCTTCCGGAATCGCAGCCTAGCGCTGGCCGACGCAAAGAGTGCTTGCAGTGAGACCAGTTGGAGGGAGGTGGCTTATATTGATACGTTGGCAGCAGCGCATGCCCGAGGTAGGCGACTTCGATTCAGCGATTCAATTCGAACAGCGAGCGATTAAAGGCGCGCGTGAGGATGCATGGGCCATCAAAGACCAGGAGCGTCGGCGGGCGATGTACGAACGCCAGCTCGCTCTGTACCAACGCCGACTCGCGGCGTACGAGCGCCAGCAGCCTTGGCGATCTAACTTGCACTAGTAGTCTAAACCGCGTGCCGATCCGTTTTATTTGATTAGCGCGATCTTGTCAGGAAACACTGCGCGAATAGACTGATCGGTGCAGCACCGCGTAGATGACAATACGATCAGTGCACAGCAGTCTGGAACTTTTACGTGGCAGCGCCGATGGATCATTGCGCCGCATGAAGATTTGAATGGCGGCGCCATTTCGTGGAGTGAAATTTGCGGATCGGAATGTATCTCCCGGCTGCTTTTGCGAAAAGGATTTCGGTGCATTGAGGAAGTTGAAAACTTCCTGCGGCCGCGTCTCAGCTCGTTGAGTGATCCGTTTTTACTGCCCAACATGCAGGCGACTGCGGACCGCATTTTCGCTGCGTTAGATGGACATGAGCGGGTCGTTCTCTTTGGCGATTACGATGTGGACGGCGTGACCTCGCTCGCGCTCCTGGCCGAGATGTTGCGCGCCTATGGCGGCGCCCCGGAATTGTTTTTGCCACTGCGAATGGAAGAAGGGTACGGATTAAGCCCGGAAAGCGTCGAGCGGTGCCTGGAGCAACATCAGCCGCAGTTGCTTATCGCCATTGATTGCGGCACGTCATCAATAAATGAGGTCGCCGAACTCAAGAAACGCGGCGTGGATGTGATCGTGCTCGATCATCACGAGCCAAAATCGCAGTTGCCCGACTGCGTCGCGATTGTGAATCCGAAAATCGCTCGTGAGGCAGACAATCCTGTCTGCCTGCCTCCGGCTAGCAGCGCATCGAATTCTCGCACGCAGGATTGCCTGCGTCACGCATTGTCGCCGTTTGAATATCTCTGCAGCGTCGGAATTGTCTTTAAACTTTGTCATGCGCTGTTAAAAACGCGACCCCTTCCCGGGTTTGATTTGAAATCGAAGCTCGATCTGGTGGCGCTCGGCACCGTGGCAGACATTGTGCCGCTGCGTGCCGAGAACCGCGTCTTGGTGCAGCGCGGCTCGATCGAGATCGCGCGGATGTCGCGCATCGGTCTAAGGAAATTGATGCAAGTCGCCGGAGTGCGCTCTCCAATTTTTTCGGACGATATTGGCTACCGGCTCGGCCCGCGATTGAATGCTGCGGGACGCTTGAGCACGGCGGAGAAATCCTTGCGACTTTTGCTCACGCAAGATGACGACGAAGCAGCGGCGCTCGCGACTGAGCTTGATCGGCAGAACCGCGAACGCCAGGAGGTGGAAAAACAAATCCTTGCGGCAGCGACGGAGACCATCGACAAGAGTTTCGATGCCGCGCGCGACGCGGCGATCGTGGCGGGCGCGCACGGCTGGCATCCAGGTGTGCTCGGCATTGTGGCGTCGCGGATCGCTCGAAAATATTATCGGCCCACGATTGTGATCGGTTTTGACGAAAGCGGAACCGGGAAGGGGAGCGGACGAAGCATCGAGGGCTTGAACCTGGTCGAGGCGTTGACGCGCTGCGCGGACACGCTCGACAAATTCGGCGGACACGAAATGGCTGCAGGCCTGGCGTTGCGCGAAGAAAATTTCGAGCGTTTTGCCGAGGCATTTTGCAGCATCGCGCGCGAGGTTCTTTCCGAAGAAGCGTTGCAACCGTGCCTGCGACTGGATCATGAGCTGGCGTTCATGGACATCGACATCGAGTTTCTGCGCTGGCACGAAATGTTGCAGCCATTTGGAAACGGAAATCCCCAGCCAGTGTTCTTTGCGCGCAGGGTCGAGCCAGTCGCGCCGCCGCGTCTCGTGAACGAGAAACATCTCGTTTTTCGGCTGCGCCAGGGCGATCGCCATCGACGCGCCGTTTATTTCGATGGCGCGTCAAATCAATTGCCGCCGCCGCCATGGGACATCGCATTCCGGATTGAGGCAGATGAATATGACGTGGAAACTTTGGTGGCCATACACATCGAGGCGGTGCGTGCAGCGGAGCGCTGCGCAGGTGATCAGTGATTGGTGATCAGTGAACAGTGAACAGTGAAAAGTGAAAAGTGTGAAGTCATCTAACCGATCACGGATCATCAGTCACCGATCACCTCCGGAACCAGTCACAAGTGTCGCAGTCTCACGGCCACTCGAAGAACTAAACTGGATTCCGCGCCCGCGCTTGCTCGGGCTGCGCCGGCTAGGAATCGAGACGGTCGAAGACGTGCTTACGCATTTTCCGCGTCGTCATGAAGATCGAACCGAGTTCCCACATTTTCCGCGGGAAGAAAGCGATGTTGCCATTTGTCTCTGCGGCGAGGTGATTAAAACCTCGCTGCGTCGTTTCGGCGGTTGGAAAAAAATTTTTGAAGCCACGCTGCAAGAATCAAACCCAAATGCGCTGAGCGAGCCGCTCGTGTGCCGATGGTTCAACCTGCATTACGTGCAGAAAATGATCATGACCGGCCAGCGCATTGTTGTCTTCGGAAAGCCGCGTCTGCGGGGAAAACGAATTTGCATGGATCATCCGGAGTTCGAGGTCATCGAGAACGATGAAGAGATATCGATCCATTTCCGCAGAATCACGCCGGTCTATCCTGCGACGGAAGGTCTTTCGCAGCGCGCCTTGCGCAGCATCATCTACCGGGTGTTAAATGAGCTTCCACCCGCGTCTACCGGATTGGAAACACTGGTGCCGCGCGATCTTGTTCGCGGTGAAAGATATGACGCGATTCGCGCAATTCATTTCCCCAATGATTGGAAGGAACGCGATGCCGCCCGGGAGCACCTGGTCCTCTCTGAATTTTTTGCGATGCAAATCCTGATTGCATCGCGACGTGCTAATGCGTCGATTCGCACCGGCCAGGCGCACTGCGGATCCGGTGCATTGTTGGACAGATTTCTGAACTCGCTTCCATTCGAACTCACTCGGGCGCAGGAGAAAGTCATCACGGAAATCCGGCGCGATCTCGCGGCAAATCACCCGATGAATCGTTTGTTGCAGGGCGACGTGGGTTCGGGAAAAACCGTGGTCGCCATTGCGGCGATGTTGCTCGCCGTGGAGGCTGGCTATCAGGCCGCGTTCATGGCGCCGACGCAAATTCTGGCCGAGCAACATTACGATGTGCTACGCCGCTGGCTGGAGCCGCTCGGCATGGGCATCGCGCTGCGCACCGCCGCGCGACAGGAAGAAAGCGGGCCGCTGCCGCTTTTTGCGCGCGCCCGTGACTTGGGCGGCCTCCACACGGTTTTGGGGAGCGCGCCCGTCTCGGGTGCTGGTGCTGTTGTCTCAACAGCACGAACTTTTGACGAACGGTCCGCTGATGAGAAAAGTTCGTCGTCGCGAGACGCAACGACCCACACGCGAGACGCGTATGCTCCCCAATCCGAGGGCGCGCACTACACGAAACGGCACCTTCCGCATTTCGATCGGCCGTGGGCCGTTTACGCCATCACAATCAGCACGCGCCGACGCAACAATCTATCGCCACCGGCGCGAACCATTATCATTAACGCGCTGCGGCATTTTCATGACAAACGCTACGAACTCTACGCTGCCTGCGTAATGCCAGATCACGTGCATATCCTCCTGCAGCCATGGCCAAGGGAATACGATGGAAATGATAACCCTGTCTTCTGGTCGGTCGCGGAACTGATGCAATCTATCAAATCGTTCACTGCGCATGCGATCAACAAACTCCAAAAGACAAACGGACCAGTTTGGGAAAAAGAATCGTTTGATCGGCTGATTCGATCGGAATCTGATCTTGAGGAAAAATTCCATTACATTCTGCGCAATCCATGGGATTCCGGCGTCGCAAAGCAGAACGAGGATTATCCCTGGGTGTGGACGCAGGATGACGAATTTCGCTTTTATCCGGGGAGCGCGCCCGTCTCGGGTGCTGGTGCTGTTGTCTCGACAGCACGAACTTCCAATGAAGTGCGAGCTAAAGAAAAAAGTTCGTCGTCGCGAGACGCAACGACCCACACGCGAGACGCGTATGTTCCCCAATCCGGAGCACTCTTCGCGGGTGACCAGCCACAAATCATCATCGGGACGCATGCGCTGCTTTACGAATCTGTCTCGTTTTCAAATCTCGGGCTCGTGGTGATCGATGAGCAGCACAAGTTTGGCGTGGCGCAACGCGCGCGCTTGACCGCGCGCGAACCGGGACCGGATGTGCTGGTGATGACGGCTACGCCGATCCCGCGCACTCTGACGATGACGATTTACGGTGATCTCGATGTATCGACGATCGATGAGATGCCGCGCAATCGCGGAAAAATAATTACCGCTGTGCGCGATGCCTCGAAGCTGGGCGAGGTCCTCAGCTTTTTGCAGACGCAACTGGAAGCGGGCCGCCAGCTTTACGTCATTTATCCGTTGATCGATGAAAGCGAGAGACTGGATATAAAGGCGGCGTCCGCCGAGTACGACTTGTGGCGGGAACGGTTGCATCCGTACCGGTGCGAATTACTTCACGGTCGTGTTCCTGCGCCGGAAAAACAGCAAATCATGGAACGATTCCGGCGCGGCGACACCAATGCGCTGATCAGCACCACGGTAATCGAAGTCGGTGTCGATGTTCCTAACGCGACCGTGATGCTGGTGGAAAACGCCGAACGTTTCGGCCTGGCGCAGCTCCATCAGCTTCGCGGCAGGATCGGGCGGGGACAGCACAAATCGTATTGCATCTTGCTTACGTCGGAGCAATCGAAGGAGAGCGCCGCGAAGCTGGCGGTGTTGGAAAAAACAAGCAACGGCTTCGAAGTGGCGGAAGCAGATTGGGAATTGCGCGGCCCGGGCGATTTGCTAGGCACGGCGCAAAGCGGTCTGCCGGCGCTTAAGATCGGCAACTTGAAGAGCGATGCGGATTTAATGCGGCGCGCACGCGCGGCTGCGATATCGATCTTCGAGGCAGATCCGCGCCTGGAGCGGCCGGAGAATCAACGTTTCCGGCACCTAATTGTCGAACAACGAGGACACACATTTTCCAACGTTAGCTAATGAAAAATCTCGCGAAATTCTTACTGTTTGTTCTGGTGATCAGCGCGGGAATTTCCCTGCTGTACGATTATCGGCTTAAGCATGGAGGGCTGAGGCTACCGTCCAAGCGGACGCCGGAAAAGTACACGCTGGCATCGGAGCCGAGCGTGGACGCAAAACAAATCGCGTCGCTGGAGGCATTGAACCGGGAACGGCGGGCGCTGGTCAAAAGCGTGGTCCCGTCTGTTGTGGCAGTCAAAACGTCGAAGAAGATCGCGATTCGGCGAGAATACGGACTCGATCCCTTTGAGTTTTTCTTCCCGAATCAACGAAGATCTCGGAACCCGAATGATGAAGCGTTGGTGCAGAACTCGCTCGGCTCAGGGGTGATCGTGACCAACGAGGGACACATCATCACCAACAATCATGTAGTCACCGACAGGCAAGGCAATCAGGTTGATCAAATCGAAGTGCAACTAAGCGACGGACGAACAAAAGAAGCGCGGTTAGTGGGTGCGGATGAACAGGTGGATCTCGCTGTGCTCAAGATCGACGATCCCGGCGTCAAACCGCTTAAACTGGCCGATTCAGACACGGTGCAGGCCGGAGACTTTGTTTTGGCCATTGGCAATCCGTTCGGATTCGACGAGACAGTAACGGACGGCATTATTAGTTCGAAAATGCGGCCTAATCGCACCGACGCTTTCGGGGATCTCCTGCAAACAAACGCAGCAATCAATCCCGGCAACAGCGGAGGTCCATTGATCAATCTTCGCGGCGAAGTCATTGGGATCA
>QHOF01000138.1:0-11225 GCA_003219335.1 Verrucomicrobiota bacterium
ATTGCATTACTCGATTGAAACAAGCATCTGCGAAGGTTGTGCTCGATGTCGATCTTATGAAGAACAGCGCGATAAGAGCAAGGGCACCGTATTTATTGCGGAGCGCGGAGCCGCCAGTGTCTCAAATCTTGTCGTATGGTATCGACAGCCGCAAAATAACGGCGCAGAAGCTTTAAGCATTGAAGGCGGATCAACCATTGGATAATCCCGGAGTCGTCGCTTTCCCGCCGTTAATCTGGCTGGTGAACGCGGTGATCAGCGTTCTGGTGCATCTGTTCATAGGGCTGCCGATCATGAGATATGGCGCATGCCTTGTCTGCGGGATCGTCTTTATCTTTTTGGCGCCGACACTGGCGCTCTGGGCCTTGATAAGAATGAAAGCGGCCGGAACGAACGTTCACCCTGCCAAACCTGCGCTAGTGATTGTGCGCGACGGGCCGTTTCGCGTCACTCGTAACCCGATGTATCTGGCGCTTTGTTTAGTGCAGATCGCGCTGGGCTTTTTTCTTAACGACTGGATCACGTTGCTCTTTGTGGTGCCGCTCGCCTTAATTTTTCATTACGGCGTTGTCCTTCGCGAAGAGCGATATCTCACCGCGAAATTCGGTGAGCCTTATTTGCAATACAAACGCGAAGTGCCTCGTTGGATCTGAATCATACCCGAGCCCTGCGCCGCCGGTGCTCTCCAGTCGTATGCTGAAATGTGGACCACTCGCTCGACTTCGCTCAGGGCAAGACTTTCCACACTGTCGATCCTACTAGGCGAGCTGAAGTGTCATCCACAGATTGCGCAGATTGACACAATTTGCCTGCATTTCTAGTTTCCTGATCAACCTGCGGTCTTGAATCTGTGCGAATTGGGACCGACGGGTATCTGTAGATAAACAGAAACATCAAATGTGCAGCCATAGATTGACGAGGATGGACACAGATTTCCTGCGTTCTCTCCACGGGCGAATCTGCGAGCTAATTTCCTGATTCAGTCGCCTTTAGGTCTGTGTGAATCCGGAAGCAGGGAATCTGTCGATAAACAAAACAGCCAAAGTTCGTTTCGGCGAGGCGCCGAAACCAGCACGCGAGGGCGCGTGCGCTCCCCGAAACATTCGCGCGATTAATTCTCCCCGCGTAAGGTTCCGAAAATGAAACAAGAAAATCCGGCAATTGAAATTTGTCCCGGCATCACGCGCCGGACTGTCGCACACGGCAAAACGATGTATCAGATGCTCGCCACGCTGGCGCCCGGGAGTCGCATGCCTGAGCACTCACACGAACAGGAGCAGATCGTGCACATTCTGGAAGGCCGAATGCGACTGATCGTTGACGGCGTGCCACACGAGCTTTCAACCGGCGATTCCTTCTATCTCGCGACCAACGTCCCGCACGGCGTGGAAACGATTTTACCGACGCGCGTGCTGGATACTTTCAGCCCGCCGCGGAACGATTACCTGGCGATCGACGAAGAAGTTCGCCACGGTGCGTTGTAGCTAGGTGCAGCTGGCTCGCTCGAGCTCTTTCGGCCGTTGGCAACGCCGTTGGTCCCAAAGCGGTGTCAAGCCACCGCACTCCAACGCAGCTACGCCGCGTAAGCATCTGTAAATTTGCCGGCTGCTCAACTTTTCGGCTCGTCCGCAATCCTAAGCACAATCTTCCCGCGCGTATGATGGGTCGTGGCTTGTTGTTGCGCTGTGACCGCGTCACTCATCGGCAGAACCTGGGTGACGATTGGCTTGATCTTTCCGGCGTCGATCAGTTGCGCGATCTCTGCGAGATCTTCGGCATCCGGGTGAACGGAGATCGCCGCTCCGCGAACGCCGCTTTTCTTGAGCTCGGCCCGATCGGGAAGCGCGACCAGAGACATGACGATGCCGCCTTTCTTCACCACGCCATAGGAGCGTGCGAGGGTTTCTCGGCCCACTGGATCGAGGACGGCGTCCACTCCTTTCGCGACATCTTCGAACCGGGTTTTCGTGTAATCCACTGCGACGTCCGCGCCGAGTTGTTTGAGTAGGTCCTGGTTTGCCGTGGAGGCGGTCGCAATGACACGCGCACCGCGCGCTTTCGCGATCTGCACCGCAAAACTGCCGACGCCGCCTGAGCCGCCGTGGATAAGAATGGTTTGCCCGGGCTGTAGCTTCGCCACGTCCACTAATGCCTGCCACGCAGTCAATGCGCCCATCGGCACCGCCGCGGCTTCCACGAATTTCAGGGACGCAGGTTTTCCAGCCACTTCCCATTCCTTGACCGTCACGTAATCCGCCCAGCCGCCGCCGAATGTTGGGTAACCGTAAACCGCCTCGCCTGTTTTCAACTTGGTGACATTCGCGCCGGTCTTTTCCACAATGCCCGCGATGTCGTAACCCGGAATCAGCGGCAGATGCGTGCCGAATTCCTTCGCATATTTTCCGCTGAGCGTGAGCGGGTCGGCTGGATTGACGCCGCTGGCGATCACGCGCACGAGCGCTTCATCCTCCTTCGGTTCTGGCCGCGGCACTTGCTCGAGTTTCAGCACTTCGGGCGCGCCATATTCGTGCGCGACGACAGCCCGCATCATTGGCTTTTCGTCCGCGCCGATTGCGGAGACGGACAGAACTGCAGGCACCGTTAGACTCAACAACTGGAGAATTGGTGTAGGGACTCGCATGCCGGTCACGTTCGTGTGGAACTGCCTCGCGCACGAGTTCGAATTATGTCGCTTGCTGGTGTCGCATGCAGTCGCTCGCGTGATTCGCCGTGATGCACGCGTCCAAGCGATCGAGCTGCGCGTGAAACGTTCGGTTGAGAAAGGCTCACAGCCGCGGCGGGTAGCTTCCCAGCGATGTTGCGTGATTGTGATGGTTGGAGCGTTGATCTCGATCACGTTGAGCGAATTCGGCTGACCGCGTTCGCGGGTGGAAATTGCCGTGCCCGATGCGACGATCAGCGCAGAAAAATTCTCGATCTTGTATCGCGTGGTTGTGCGCGTGGTGCTGGCGACGTGAAAATGCCCGGCCAGCAACATGTCCACGGGAACTTGCGCGAGCGTTTTCATGGCCGACTCGGCGCGCAGCACGACGCGATCGCCGACAACGCCGGGCGGCAAATCGAACGGGTGATGCGTGACCACGATTTTGACGTGTCCCGGTACGGTTGCGAATCGCGCCCGCAACTTTTGCAGTTGACGCCGATTGATCCGGCCGTTCTTGCCGGTAAGCGCGCGCGCAGTATTGATCCCCGACACGGCGATCTCATCATCAACATAGAATGGCTCGAGGTCATCAGAGATCCAGCGCCGGAACCGGTCGAGCTTGCGGAACAGCCGGGCAAAAACGTTGCGCAGCGGCACATCATGATTGCCGGGCACGACAACTTTCGGAAACGGGATCGCATCCAGAAAGTTGCGCGCTTCCAAAAACTGCCTGGTGCGCGCGCGCTGGGTCAGGTCGCCGGATACTGCGACGAGATCGGGTTTCGTGACCGTGATGAAATCGAGCAGCGGCCGGATGATCGCGGATGCGCGCGTCCAAAATGCAGATCGGAAAGATGAATTAAGGTGCGCATCACTTTTTTCCCGGGACGATCGTTCGCAGCGCACGTGGTCGCGATCGGTAATGCAACGGCGGCTCCATGTAACTGACTTCGCCATCCGTCGCGACGAGCAGGCGTTTGTGCGGCCAGTTGATCGTGGCTTCCTCCACACTCAACGCGTCGAAATCTTTCGCCTGATTGAGTCGCCCGAACAATGCGCGGGCCGCCGTTCGAACCAGGCCGAAACGACCGGTCTGATGCGTGAGGTAAAGGCCGAGCGTGCCGCTGTTCAAACCAGGGCGGCCGCCGATCCGAAATCCCGACATGCGATATTCGTTATTGCCAACGAAAAGGAACGCTGTTTTTCGGTCGAGCTCCCGGCCTTTAACGCAAATGTGGAGACGCAGAAATGGATATCGCCGAAACGCGAGCACGGTCGCCCACGCGAATGCCGGCCATTTACCGCGATTGAGCTGTTGCTGCCGGTTTTCGCGGTGGACAACGATGCGCGGATAAATCCCGAGGCTCGAATTGTTGATGAACACGCGACCGTTGACCTCTGCGACATCAACCAGCTCGGTATGACCGTCTGTGAGCGTGCGAACGGCGGTGTCGAGGCTGAGCGGAATGCCAGCGTCCCTGGCAAAATGGTTGAGTGTGCCGAGTGGCAACACGCCTAGGATTTTGTTTGTGCCGGCGAGCTGGCCCGCAACTGCGCTCACTGTGCCGTCGCCGCCGGCGGCCACAACTGTGTCACTGGCTGCGACGAGAGCTTTGCGAATGCCGGCAAGTAATCTGTCGCTGTCGTGAACCTCGATGACATCGGCGCTTACGCCTGCCACATCAAAGGCATCGGCGAGTTTCGACCGTACTGCGTCGGCAGAATTCGAGGCCGGGCCGGCGCCGGCGTTTAGGATGACGATCATCCTAGCTGAATCGAATCAAATGGTCGGCTGGCGCGTGATCAATGAACCGTAATACAGGCATCCTGCCTGTCCGGTCGAGCGGGTATCCTGCCAGCTCGGCAACTGACAGGCTCGCGACAGAACGAGCGAGCGCAAGTGCAGGCTTGGAAGCCTGCACGACATGCCAGGCTGGAAGCCTAAGTTACTTCCTTTCGTCGATGAAAATTTCCCAACGTGTCACGCTTTCCAGTTTCAGAATGCCGCGTTGGAACCAGGGGTCGTTCTTCAGTTTTGCTCGCACTTCATTTTCATTTTCCGCGTTGACGATCAAGAGAGCGCCACGCGGGAGGCCCGCTTCATCGAGCAAGGGGCCGCCCATCATAATGAGACCTCCCTCAACGAGTTCATCGATGAAGGCCGCATGCTCGTCCCAGAACGGCTGCTCACGCGTGCCCTTCGATGGATCGCGATTAGGGCCCGGCTGAAGAAATTGTTATGAACGTATTTTTCATCACGTGATCCGATCAGATTTATTGACTACAGATTAAGGCAGATTGCACAGATTATCTTTCGCTGCTTCGCTCCGTCCAAATCTGTGTGAATCGTGGCGCAGGGAATCTGTGGATGAACTACGGTGGCTGGGAAGCCGCCGCTCCTTGAGAAGCGAATTGCAGCAGCGCTGAGTCAGCGCACAGTTGGGACAGGAATAATGAGCGCCGCTACTGCAGATCAAGACTCAAGCTGGAACAAAATCGTTTTGGCGCTTCTTATGCTGGGCGTCGTTTCGATGCTGTCGCTGTTTGTTGCGGGTGCGATGAGCTTGATTTCGTTCGCGGAGCGGATTCATCATAAGTCTGGCTGCGGGAGTTTGTGCGCTCTATTGCGTGATCGCGTATGCGCGGCTGCCGGCAGCGCTGGTGCTGCCGAAGGAGACATCGGGACCCAAGCACGATGCGTACTTGCAAGCGTTGCGCGCACGGCTGGCAAGTAATCCCCGCACGCGCGAATTGCCGCTGGTCACACCGGCTGACATTGAGGCCGCGGTGACGCAGTTGTCGAAGGAAGCAGACACGGTTGTGCGGCGGACAGCGAGCACTGTTTTCCTGAGCACGGCGCTGATGCAAAACGGACGGCTCGATGGTCTCGTGGTCCTGTTCACACAAATTCAAATGGTGAACCGGGTCGCCCGCGTTTACGTGCAGCGCCCGTCGCCCCGCGAATTGATGCGGCTGTATGCGAACGTGGCCGGCACGGCATTGATAGCGAGCGGGCTCGAATCGCTCGACCTGGGTGAAATGATCGCGCCACTGGCCACTTCCGTTGTGCCAGCCCTCAAAGGTGGAATTCCGGGTCTCGGCGGCATTTCAGCGCTTCTCGTAAGGTGCATTTCAAACGGCGCTGCGAACGCATTTCTAACGCTGAGGGTTGGTGAGGTAGCGCGACGATATTGCGCGCTTACTTCACGCTGTTCCCCTGACGCTATCCGCAAATCCGCTACGGCTGCAGCGGTTCATCATCTAGGCCGGATCGTTCGTGAAAACGGCGCACTGGTTGTAAGGAAGATTTGGGAAGCGGCGCGCGATAGCGGTGTATCCAAAGTCGAAGACATTGCTGGCGCGACCCGCGATCTGTTTACGAGGATTTCACCGTGGCGATTGAAAGAAGAAGATCCGGCTGCTCGGCCGTGATCCAGCGCGCCAATCCCGAGTGACCCTAACGTCAACCTGCGGCAGGCAGGATGCCCGACGGCCCCCACAGACCAGGATGGCTGTGCTACGGTTCAACCGCGAGTTCCTGGCATTTTTTTAAGTCGAGTTTGCCGGAGGCGAGGACGGGGATGGCTTCGACGCGCTGGATGTGTTTTGGAATCCACAAATTTGGCGCGCCGGCGTCGCGAAGTTTCTCGCGCAACTCGCCAAGATCAACATCGACCGCGCTAAGCAAAACGAGCGCTTCGCCTTTGGCTTCGTCTTGTACGCCCATGACGGCAATCGGACGTTCATCTCGTCCGGATAACTCCAATAGATCAGTGATTTTTTGTTCGATCGCCTCGTGCGGCACCATTTCGCCCCCGATTTTCGAAAATCGCGAGAGGCGGCCTTCGATATAGAGAAACCCGTCTTCGTCGAACCGGCCGATGTCGCCCGTCTTCAACCAACCGTCGCGCAGGACTTCCGCCGTGCGTTTCGGGTCGTGCAGGTAACCTTCGAAAATGTTGGCTCCACGCAGCCAAAGCATCCCGGTTTCGTAAAGGGAAAGTTTGCGCTCCGTTTCCGGTTCACGAATTTCCGCGGCGATTCCCGGCGCCAGTCTGCCGACTGATCCCAAACGGCTGGATGACTGCACCTGTTCCCCGGGCTTTTTCGGCTCCGGATCGGGCAAATTGACGCTGACCACCGGTGCAGTCTCAGTGAGCCCGTAGCCTTCGAAAACTTTTGTGTCGAAGCGCTTCTCAAAATGGCTGGCCAGATCGAGCGGTAATTTTTCCGCGCCGACGATGATGAGGCGCAAGGTGCGGAGCTGCTCCGGCTCAGCCTTGCGCAAGTACAGACGCAGAAACGTGGGCGTCGCGAGCAGGAACGTCAGCTTGTATTGTTCGATCAACGCCGCGCATTTAGCCGGTTCCAACGGATTTGGATACGTTACGATGCGCACACCTTCGATAAGCGGATACCACAGTGTGACCGTCGATCCGAACGTGTGAAAGAACGGCAGCGATCCGAGGATGGCGTCGGTTTTCTTTGCGTCGAGGAGTGCCCGGAATTGCGAGACGTTTCCGACGACGTTGCGGTGGCTGACGACAACGCCTTTTGGTTCTCCGGTCGTGCCGCTCGTAAAAAGCAAGACCGCTTCCCTGTGGCCGCCTACTTTTGGAATATGCAGAAGGCGCAAGAGCAAACGTGCCGGGACAAGGGCC
Organism: Verrucomicrobiota bacterium; assembly: GCA_003219335.1. Classification (GTDB taxonomy): domain Bacteria; phylum Verrucomicrobiota; class Verrucomicrobiia; order Chthoniobacterales; family UBA10450; genus Udaeobacter. The sequence goes on from QHOF01000138.1 coordinate 7,327, forward strand.
GACACGATCCACCAGAAAATGATCTGGCGTTTGATTCGCGGCAGCAATTCGTCCAGTTTCAAAACATGTTCCGGCCACGGAAAATCTTTGAGTCGTGGTATGAAAGGCGTGGCTGAAATCGCGACCCGCAGATTGGCGCGTCTGCAGGAGGATTCGTTTGCCGCGCGTCCCATTGTGAAATTCAGATCCACAGGAACTTTGTCCGCCAGGGTCACAGCCAGATTCGCCAGCATCGATCCCTTGCTGGCGGGCAAAACGATGGCGATCCGTTCGTCAGAAAATTCCTTCCGCAGATGGCGACTCAGCGCTGCTGCCGCGCCGAGCAATTTTGCCCGGCTTAGCTTGCTGTGATCAGTTCCGTCGATCACTGCTGTCGCGAACATTCTGCGCTTCAATCCGCGGATGCATTCTTCGGCAAGATGTCGATCCAACGACGGCCGGCAGCTGAAGCAAAATTCGCCGAGCTTGAGCAATTCCTCGCGCGCGGTCGCGGTGTCGGCGGCCTCGGCCTTGAGCGGTTTGCCGAACGCGACGGTCACCGGATAGCGAAGGCGCCTGGGCAATTTCCAAAAAAATCTACCGCCTTGGAATGAGAAGATCGAACCCCAGAGTTGATCCAGCCACACCGGAACGACCTGCGCACTCGCGTGCCGCGCAATCAGTTCATAACCGCGCTGCAAACGCAACAGCGTTCCCCTGCGTTCCAGTTGGCCCTCGGGGAAAACGCACACGATTTCGCCCTCGGCAATTTTCTCGGATGCCGCGCGAACCGCAGCGTATGAATGGCGGATATTGATCGGGATGCAGCCGGGTGCGCGCAAAAATGGGTGCAAAATCGGTTGGTGATAATACTCCTGATCGATGACGTAGCGTATCGGCCGAGGGCAGGCGAGTTGCAGAACGATAGCGTCCACCCAGCTGATGTGATTGGGCAGAAGAAGAAACCCGCCGTCCGGCAAGTTTTCCAGACCGAGCGTGTTGACCCGGTAAAAGCAACGCACCAGTGGGCGACCAATGGAATAGAGGGCGCGTTCGGTGCGAGACGTCGACGGCATCGTTTATGATTTACAATCGGCGCGAGGCAAACTGCAATCGGCAATTATCGATGCAAACAAGCGAGCGATCACAGAGCGGCGGGCGCGCCGCTCTCTTCCTGCTTCTGACCATCAATCTGTTCAATTACATCGACCGACAAATTCTGGCTGCCGTCGAGCCTGACATTCGCGCAAGTTTTTTTGCGCCTGGCGATGTAAACGCTATGACGAAGACCGGCCTGCTTGGCGATGCGTTTTTCGTAACCTACATGATCAGCGCGCCGATTCTCGGTTTGCTCGCCGATCGATTCTCGCGCTGGATGATCGTCGGCAGCGCGGTGATTTTGTGGAGCCTGGCCAGTGGGGCCTCCGGTTTGGCGGCAACATTCGCCATTCTGTTTGCGACTCGCATTTGCGTCGGAATTGGTGAAGGCGGCTACGGCCCGGCCGCACCGACCATTTTATCCGATCTTTTCCCGATCGAAACGCGGGGCCGCGTTATGGCGATTTTTTACGCGGCGATTCCAGTCGGCAGCGCACTGGGCTATGTCATCGGCGGATTGATTGGTGCTCATATGGGGTGGCGCTGGGCATTTTATCTCGTTGCCCCGCCGGGTTTGCTGTTGGGCCTGCTCTGTTTCTGGCAACGGGATCCGCGCGTCGCTGCAAATCGCCTAGTCCAGGAATTGCCGCGCCGCAGCGTGCGTGACTACCTGAACCTATTCCGCACACGCTCTTACCTCATCAATTGTGTCGCGCAAACGCTGATGACTTTTGTAACCGGCGGCCTCGGGTTTTGGGTGGCGGCTTATTTGCGTTATCGCGCTCAAAGTCCCGACGTGGGCATGACGGTCTTTGGCTTGATCACTGTCGTCGCGGGTTTGATCTCGACGCTTCTGGGCGGCGTGATCGCCGACAAATTGCGCCCGCGTCTTGCCGGTTCATACTTCTGGGTCTCAGGAATCGGGATGTTGATCGCGTGTCCGATTTTCGTTGTGACCCTTTACATTCCATTTCCCGCGGCATGGATCACAATGTTCCTTGCGATCTTCTTCTTGTTTCTGAACACAGGTCCCTCGAACACGGCTCTGGCCAATGTGTCGTTGCCCGCCGTGCGCGCGACCGCGTTTGCGGTAAACATTCTCGTCGTCCACGCGTTGGGCGATGTGCAGGCGTTCTGGCTACTTGGTTACATCGGAGGCCACACAAACATGCACTTGGCGTTTCTGTTTGTGTCCGGAATCATCTTCGCCTCGGGTCTAATATGGTTGCTGGGAGTGAAATATCTTCCGGCTGATACAGCCGCTGTAGAAGACGCACAAATCAGGTAGTGCCGGGTCGGCGTTCCACAAATGGTTCCGTCGCTGCGTTAGCTCACCCGAGCGGAATTTTATTCCTCTCCTCCGGGGCCCTCCGAAGGAGTGCCAGTCTCGTGCGTTCCACGCTCGCGATGGTGTGGCGCTGTTGTTCGCTCACTGGGGTTACGCTCTTCTGATGTTCTTTCACCGGAGCTGCGTTCCTCTGATGGCGAACGCTCGAGTTCCGACCGCGATCTGGTCTCGCCACGCTCAGCTGCCGGCGTTTCTTCCGGCCCCCCTCTCGCGCCGCGCGTCTCTTCTCTAGTTGATGGAGTCTCGGCTGCTCCACGATGGCCAGGGGGAGAAGCGTGTGGTCTTCCCGCCGGGGTGGCCCGCGGAGTTTCGGCTGCCGTAGCGTGCGGACTGGGTGCTCTGCCGCGCGAAGGCGTTGCCCCCGGCGACCGTGCTGCGGCAGGCGACGGAGATGCCGCGGGTGACCTGGTCGCACCGGGCGAAGCAGTCGCGCCCGGACTAGATGTTGCGCCCGCTCGCGATGCCGCGCCTGTTGTTGTCGTACCCGAAACTGCAGCACCAGCTGCCGCTCCCTGGCTTACGCCGTAGTAGCTATCGACCCTGGAAATGTAATCGCTTCTGGAATACTCATCGATGCGAGAGTAATCGAATACCGGCGCGTTATAGATCCGGTCTCGATCGATGGTCACAGTCAAAGCGCTGACCTCGGCCGTTGGGGAATAAACTGCCCACGGCACTGCAACCAATTTGCCACCGCCGCTGACACGCGTGCCGCCAGCAGTGGAAAGGACAGTGTAAGCCATGCACCCGGTATTTCGGTCGATCACGACGTCTTTGATTGTGCCAATTTCTTCACCTTGGGACGATTTCACTTTTGTGTCGACGAGCTTGCTGGTCTGGACATAGGTAGTGCTCGTGCTACTGCTCTGGGTTTGCGCTGAGGTAGAAGCCACGGCCAAACGCAAAATGGCAGTCATGACTCCGGGTAAGAATAATGTTTTCATAAGCAATAAGGGATTTGGGCTTAGTTTGGTGGAAGCCCGACACCGTAGAATCGCTACGTGTCATCGCTGCGGACGTGAAAACCGGTGGCGTAACTAGTAAATTCACTTCCTTACAGAAATGATGTCGATCCTCCGACGCCACGCGCGACAAGTCTTGTGCACTTTTGTGATCAGTTTGCTAACGCTGCTCGGTCTCGATGCATTTGCCGATGGCGTTCCTGGCGATTGCACACAGCTCATCCTGGGAATCGCCCCTACTTGGAATTCGATGCGCGGCGAACTGCGATTATTTGAGCGAGCACATGGCGGCGATTGGAAACTTGTCGCTGGTTCTTTCCCGGCATTGTTCGGCAAAAACGGGCTCGCTTGGGGCATTGGACTCGCAGGGCAAAGCGAGCCGGGTCTTCACAAGAAAGAGCGCGACGGTCGCGCGCCGGCGGGGGTCTTCGAGATCGGGCAGGTCTTCGGATACGCTCCGCACCTCCCGGCGGGAGTTGACTATCCGTATCATCAAGTCACCGAGGCAGACG
>QHOF01000138.1:11304-15350 GCA_003219335.1 Verrucomicrobiota bacterium
AATCGAAGTCAGGCATAATTCCGATCCGCCCGTGCCCGGAGCGGGAAGCGCCATTTTTTTCCATATCCGGCGGGGCGTGAACCGGCCAACCACTGGTTGCACCACGATGGCGAAGGAAAACCTTTTAAAAGTGATCACCTGGCTGCGAGCGCAATGGCATCCCTGTTACGCGTTGTTGCCCGCCGCCGATTACGACAAAAAATGGCGCGCGTGGAACCTGCCATCGCCCGAGACGATTCACCCCGCTGTTTCATCAGATCATTGAATCCTGAGCTTGCTTGGCTAGCTTATTGTTAGTTTACCATGGCACGACGACGAAAACTTCCCAATCCTGAGTCGGAGGAAAACATCCGGCGCATCGACACAAAAGCGCGCGCGAAGAAGCAGACGCACGGGTTTCAGGTCCACTTTCTTCGCGGTGATCGCGTGGCGACAAAAATGTTCAGCGACAATGTCTATGGTGGAAAGCAAGCTGCGAGACGCGCCGCCCGGAAGTTCAAGCGGACGATGCTGCGCCGTTTGCCCCGGAGAAAATTTCTCGGCGCTCGATAGATTGCTGGCGGTCGAGGCGCATTTTCCGCTGGAACGCTTTCCAGCACGCTAAAAATCCTGGTGCGAAATCTTCCGGTCGCGCGGACGTCCAGCCATCGACGATCGCTGGAGGCAAAAATGCGCCTTGCTCGATTTCGGACTTGTTAGGCGCGAGATCTCCGGAGGCCACGCCGCGATAAAGTGCGATAAACTCATGATCGGTGCACGCCGAGGCCGGAAGCTTCGTCAAGAGGAACATCAAGAGCTAACTCCTCCTTCAACTCGCGTCGGGCAGTTTCATCGTAGGTTTCGCTGGCAGTCACGTGCCCCGAGGCGCTCGAGTCCCATTTCAACGGATGGCGATCTTTCCAACGCGAACGTTGCTGCAGATAGACTTCACCGGCGTGGTTGAAAATGAGGATGTGAACGGCGCGATGGCGCAAGTTATTCCCATGCACGTAAGCGCGGGTTGCGTAGCGCAGAATCCGATCGTTTTTATCGACGACCGGGAAGCGCTCCTCATTCGTTAGTGGCGTGTCTGGGCGCGGGAGCGGCGCAATGAAATTCGCGAGGGCGATCCATTGCAGCAGCGATAGTTCCTCGGCTCGCGACTTGGGATCGATGTTCAAACGACGCGCCACGTCGGCCCAGTCGGTGGCGTATTCACGAAGCAATTTTCGCAGCTGTTTTCTTCTCTGAGAGAACCCGACGCGGACTAATTTCAAAAGTAGTTCATTATCGCGCTCCGGCAGCTCGACCGGATCGCGTGGCACGAGCCGCACCGCTGCGGAATCGACCTCAGGTTGAGGAAAGAAAACGCTTGGAGGAATCGTGCGCAGATATTTTGCGCGATGGTACAACTGCACTCGCAGCGTCAACGCTCCGTAATCATGCGTGGACGGCGGCGCCGACAGACGCATGGCCATCTCCTTTTGTAATGTTAACAGCCACAAATAGATAGGACTTGGTTGATCAAGGAATTTCAATAGCAGTGCGCTCGAAATATTGTAAGGCAGATTGCCAAGCAGCTTTACCCGGCGATGCGCAAAAAGAACGCGCGGGTCAAATTTCAGCGCGTCAATGTTGAGCACTTCAAGCCGTTCATCAGCGAAGCGCGCGCGCAAAAAATTTGCGAGCCGCGCGTCTTTTTCAATTGCAAGAACGCGCGCGCCTTTCTCAAGGATAAACCGAGTCAGCGCGCCTAACCCGGGCCCAATCTCAATCACGTAATCCTCCGGAGTGATTTGGGCCTGACTGACAATCCAGCGGGCCAAATTTTGGTCGTGTAGAAAATTTTGTCCGAGAGTTTTGACCGGCGAGACGCCTATTTCTTGAAGTGTGGCTCGTATCTCGGAAAGCTTCATATGGACCTTGCGTGCCGCGGCGAACAGCGCTGGTAAATCGCATGCCTGTTCACAATTTCCTGTGAACAAAACGCGCCAAAGCGGAAAACTTGTTCACAAGTTATTCACGCGCGTCAGCCGATGGCGGCGTATGCGAGCGATTGAGGATCGGATCATTGGCTTGATGTACGCTTTCACTCGTGGTTGGCAGCGCACGGCGCGAGCGTTTTTTTCGGCTCTTCAGATACATCTGTCGCGCGTCCCTCAAAGAAGCTCCTTCGAGAAAGTACGCTGTGGCCGCGCGACCGATCGCATAAGTACCGGCGCCGGCGACCATGCCGCAGACCACGTTGCCCCAGCCGGGGAAAAACTTCAGCATTGCGCGGGCACCCTCGCGCAGAAGCATTCCCGCGCCGACATTCGTTCCGAGCGCAGTGATGAACTCGGTCGCGGCGCGCAAGCTCCGTTCCCGGCCGCTGATGTACATGATTCCAGAGACCATCAGGACTTGAAGCGAAGTCAGGATCGGCATGTCGGCCAGCGGAATCGGTTGCGCGCCAATTGCGGCGCAAATCGCGGTCGTCGATTTTATCAGCATTTGCGCGACATGAGCCTGCGCCTGGCGATCGCGCGAAATTCGAATCATCTCGATTTTGGCTTCGTTCGGCAATTCCTGCGCAAGGAGCGACATCAACCGCCGTTTGTCTGTCGGTCCTGTGTCGCTAAGGTGAGCGACGGTCAACAAACGATCGCCGACTGGCTGCCGATTGAGCGCTTGTTCCAGCTGTGCGATGCGCTTTTCGGACCCGAGCGAAAGACCGATGAGTTTCGTCTCGCCCAGTTGCAGCACGATGGGTCTGTTCAAATCCGATTGGCCATCGTCGAAAAAGAAGATCATATCGGCAGGCTCGCGCTGGAGTTCCCCTTCGATTTGCGTTTGGACAGAATCGCCAGCGTCCCGCGCATCCAGGATCGAGATGGTTCCGCGGCCCGGTATCGTCCACTCAGTCCAACGATGCACGGGCATCAGCGTGATCCCGCGACTGCGGGACTCGTCAGATTCAGAAGCAAAAAGTATGTGGATGATCTCTTGCATGGGCGTTTTGCTCGATCCGATGAAGAGGAATCGCGGCCGCCGCTGTTTGAGAAATAATTCTTTGAGCGGGGACAGTTCCCGCAGCAGCGGCCGTCGAATTTTCTCGGGAAGTTTGCCCGCCAGACTTTCCAGTCGCTCGGCAATTTGAACGAGTGTGGCCTGCTTCATTTTTCGAAATGAAATCCGAATGACGAATGGCTTCGCTGCGATTATAAGCCTTGCATGAGTTTGAACATTGAAATTCTTTCAAAAGCGGCGACGCAGGCGCGCGGTTTGTGCATGGACGCCGTGCAGGCCTCGCAGTCGGGGCACCTTGGACTTCCGCTCGGTTGCGCGGAGATGGGCGCGGTGCTCTACGGGTACGCGCTGAAGTATAATCCGGACGAGCCGCGCTGGATTAATCGCGACATCTTCGTCCTCTCCGGCGGGCATGGCAGCATGTTTCTTTACGCGTGGCTCCACATGAGAGGTTACGACTTGCCGATGTCGGAAATCAAACGGTTCCGGCAACTGCATTCCAAAACGCCGGGCCACCCCGAGTTTGGCGATACGCCCGGAGTGGAATGCACCACGGGACCGCTCGGCCAGGGCGTTGGCAACGCGGTTGGAATTTCCGTGGCGACGAAAATGGCGGCGGCGCGTTTCAACACCGATGAGCACAAAATTTTCGATCAGCATGTGATCTGCCTGTGCAGCGATGGTGATATGCAGGAAGGCGTCGCCTCCGAGGCGTGTGCGCTCGCTGCTCACTGGGGTCTCGATAATTTGATCTTCATCTACGATTCAAACGCCGTCACGCTCGATGCCGCGGCGAAGGAGACCCAAAGCGAAGACACCGGCAAACGCTTTGAAGCATACGGGTTTGATGTGCAGGAAATCGACGGACATGACATGCAGCAGTTCCTCGACGCCTTTGAGGTGGCGAAGAGGCGCGACAACGGGAAACCACAATTCATCATCGCGCACACGCTCATCGGCAAAGGCGTCCCGGAAGTCGAAGGCACATACAAGGCGCATGGAGAGGCGGGCGCAAAATTTGTCGATGCCGCTCGCAAGGCGCTTGGCTTGCCAGACGA
>QHOF01000138.1:15361-15717 GCA_003219335.1 Verrucomicrobiota bacterium
ACCACAAAAAAAAGCTGCTCGCGGAGTACAATCGCTGGGAAGAAACTTACAATGCGTGGCGCAAGAAAAATCCTGTTAGAGCAAAGCTGCTCGATGACGGACTTGAACGAAAAGTTCCGGCGGACCTCTTGGCGAAGATTCCCGAGTTTCCGACGGATGCGAAGCTGGCCACGCGCAAAGCCGGCGGCGAAGCGTTGCAACCGATCGCCCAAGCCATGCCGGTGCTGATGAGCGGCAGCGCTGATCTGTACGGATCGACTATGAATTACATCAAGGACGGCGGTGATTTTAACCGCGATAATCCCGGCGGACGCAACATTCGGTTTGGTATTCGCGAGCACGGCATGTGCGCAATT
>QHOF01000130.1 GCA_003219335.1 Verrucomicrobiota bacterium
GTCCGATCGCGGTGCGGGTCACCACAAGCAGCGGATCAATGGGAAGTTGTTCGGACGTTTTTGAAATGGATATGGGGAAAGACATGGCCTACCATATACGGCGCGTTTGGGAAAAGGAAACCGCTAATTTCGCGACCAGAAAATCCTCCCATTTTGCATCGCCATGCCCGACTCGATCTACGCGCTGATTCTCGCAGGCGGCAGCGGCGAACGCTTTTGGCCACTGAGCAGGCGCGCGCGGCCGAAACAACTCCTGCGCTTGGTCTCAGACAAAACTTTGCTCGGAGAAACCTTGGCGCGCCTCGAAGGGTTCATTCCGCCCGAGCGAATTTTGATCCTGACAAACGCGGAACAGGAAAATGCAGTCCGCAAATTGCTCGGCAATTTTCCAAAGGAAAATATCGTCGCCGAGCCGGCCAAACGCGATACTGCTGCCGCGATCGCGCTTGGGACCGGCTGGGTGGCAGTTCGCGATCACGCAGCAATCATGGTCGTTCTCCCGGCCGATCATGTGATTGCAAACCGAGCGGCTTTTCAGGAAACGCTGGCCCTGGCTGCTGACGCAGCCGAGGAGACTAGCGGGCTTGTGACCATCGGCATCAAACCTACGTGGGCGTGCCCCGGATTCGGCTACATCGAGCAAGGCAAGCCAGTCCGTTTGCGCAAGCGCCCCGACATCGATTCGATCCATCGCGTGCTGCGCTTTCGCGAAAAACCAAACCTGAACCTGGCCGAATCGTTTTTGCGAAAAGGAAATTTCCGCTGGAACGCGGGAATGTTCGTCTGGTCCGTGCCGACAATGCTCCGCGAATTCAACCGTCACGCGCCGGAGCTGGCTGATTTCATTTCCCAAGTTCGGGCTCCGGAGAATTTCGAGAAGGCGTTGCGTGAACGTTTCAGCAAGCTGCCGCGCATATCATTCGATTACGCAATCATGGAAAGAGCGGACGGCGTTCTCGTCGTCGAGGCGAGCTTCGACTGGGACGACATCGGAAGCTGGAGGGCAGTGGCGAATTATTTCGAGAAGGACAAACAGGGAAACGCCGCGAACCACACAATTATCGCGGTCGATTCCAGTAATAACATTGTTTTCGAGGAGGATGGAACAACCATTGCGCTGCTTGGGGTTCGTGATCTCATCGTGGTGCGAACGCCGGATGCGCTTTTGGTCTGTCACAAACATGAAGCGGAAAGAATCAAGGATTTGATCGGCAAACTTCCGCCGGAGCTGCAATAGGAAAGGTTAAAAACGCTACAAGGGTTACAACGTTAAAATGAAACCGATTTTGGCTCTCGACTTTGGACGGGCGCGTATCGGCGTGGCGATTTCTGATGAGTTACAGTTGCTCGCGCATCCGCTGGAAACCGTTCGTGCAAATGAGCAAGCGGCATCTCGTATCGCAGACCTCAGCCGTGAAAAGAAAGTCGATCACGTCGTGGCAGGCATGCCTCGGCAGATGAATGGGGAAATGGGACCGGCTGCAACGGAAGTTCTCCAGTTTGTGGAAAAGCTGCGCGCGATGCTACCATGCCCGGTCGTCACCTGGGACGAGCGACTGACCACCGCCGCAGCGCACCGCGCGTTGCGCGACGCAGGCAAGAAAACTCGGCAGACCCGCGGATACGTGGACCAGGTAGCTGCGCAAATGATTTTGCAAAGCTATCTCGACCGCCGTGCGCAGAACGCTGTAAGTGGAAAGTGATCAGTGATCAGTAATTTTCCTACCGATCACTGTTCACTGATCACGGATCACCGATCACGAATATCGCCATGTCTCGAAGGCTAAAACTCATCATCGCGTACGACGGCGCGCCGTTCGCTGGCTGGCAGAGCCAAGCACATGGCAACACGATCCAAGATCACCTGGAACGCGCGTTTGGGCGTATCGTTGGCAGGCCCATGCGCGTTCACGGGACCGGGCGAACGGATGCAGGCGTTCATGCGCTTGCGCAATGCGCGCACATTGATGTTGGTAAATTCTTAGCACCTGCCCGTTGGGTCGAAGCGCTCAACGCGCTGTTGCCTCCCGCAATTCGTGTCCTCCGGTGCCGGTATGTGCCGAGCGATTTCCACGCGCGCCTTTCGGCAAAAGGAAAAATCTATCGTTACCGAATCTGGTCCGCGCCTGTGTTGCCTCCGTTCGATTACCGTCGTGCCTGGCACATTCCGCACGGCCTCGATCTCAAAATTCTGAATACCGCAGCCAAACATTTCGTCGGCACTCACGATTTCGCCGGCTTCGCCGCGAATCGCGGCAAAGCAGAAGAAAGCACGATCCGCACAATTCATTGTGTAAGCGTTCGGCAAAAAGGTCCTTGTGTGACAATCGAGTTCGATGGCGACGGTTTTCTCTACAAGATGGTCCGACTTATCATTGGCTCACTGGTAAAATGCGCGCTTGGCAAAATGCGCATCGAGGAAATCACCGCACGGCTGAACTCCGGCCAAACCCGTGCAGCCCGTCTTGCCGCCCCGGCCGAAGGACTGTTCCTGGTTCGCGTGCGGTATTGACATTTATCGCCCTTCCCCACTCCCATCCGGCCGCCCGGCTTGGCCGCCGTACCCTCGGCGGAGGCGGTCGGTCGCGCCCTACCAAATTTCTATCTAGCTACAGTGCTAAGGCGATGACGCGGCCGGCAGCACGCGTCCGGTCACTTCGCCGAAGCCGACGCGATAGCCATCGCCCGCACACCAGCCGGTGATGGTAAGGCTGTCGCCGTCTTCGAGCCATTTGCGCGTTTCGTCATTTGGTAGCTTTAACGGATTGGCGCCGCGCCAGGTTAATTCCAGCATGCAGCCGCGCGATTCTTCAGCCGGGCCGCTGATGGTGCCGCTGGCCAGCAAATCCCCTGGTTCAAGATTGCAACCGCTTACGGTGTGATGCGCGAGTTGCTGGGCAATACTCCAGTAAAGATTTTGGAAATTTGTGCGAGTGATGACGTGCGGCGCGCTCATCGATGAAGTTTGCAAGCTCGCTTCAAGATGAATGTCGAACGTGAAATCATCTTTCCAACCCAGATAGCGGAGTGGCTCGGGATTTTGTTGCGGCAGCGGTTTTCGGAAAGGTTCGAGCGAAATGCTCGTCGCGAAATTCTTCGCCAGAAATGGGCCGAGCGGCTGATATTCCCACGCCTGGATGTCGCGCGCGCTCCAGTCGTTCATCAGGACAAGACCGAAAATATGATCGGTCGCGCGATCGATTGGCACCGGTCCGCCCAACGAGTTACCGGGACCAATCAGGAACGCCATTTCCAATTCATAATCGAGACTTTTCGTCTGGCCGAAGGTTGGCGCGGTTGCATCTGGCGCCTTGGTTTGCCCTTGTGGCCGACGCACGTCAGTCCCGCTGATGACCACCGAGCTGGCGCGCCCGTGGTACGCGACCGGCAACCATTTCCAATTCGGCATGAGCGCGTTTTCCGGCCCGCGCAGCATCGTGCCGACGTTGTGCGCGTGATGATATGACGAATAAAAATCGGTGTAATTGCCGATGCGCACCGGCAGTTTCATCACCACGTCTTTCTGCGCATGGAAAACTTTTTCGCGGAGGCGTGCGTCATCGCGCAACGTTGGCGTCTCGGCTGCGAGAAGATGTTGAAGGATCTCGCGCGTTTTGTGCCACGCCGGGCGGCCCAGCGCGAGAAATGAATTCAGCGACTGCTTGCAAAATACATTTTGATTCTCAAATCCTGCTGAGCGGAAATGACCGATCTCTTCGAGGACTGAAAGATCAATAATCAGATCGCCGATCGCGACTCCGACGCGTGGTTTACCGTTTCTCGGTTGAAAAACGCCGAAGGGAAGATTCTCGAGCGGAAAATGCGAATCCGGCGAGATGTCGATGAATGAACGAACAGCCATGTTTATGATTTAACTACCAAGCATCACAGGTCAGACAAAGACTTTTCAATCGTTCAGGCGACCTGGCACGTAACACAGGCATCCTGCCCGGTCAGGGAAGAGCAGGCTGGAAGTCTAAGTTACCTCGCTTGGCTTCGCCGCGCCGCGTGCCTCCTTGATGATTAAAGAAATCCCAAGGAACGCAAATCGTCGCGCGGTTCATCGAAGCTGCAACTGCCGAATGACTGCACGAATTTTCGACGATACCGCAGCCGTTCTACGCCTATCGTCCATTCACGCCAAGCGAAAAACTTTTCAGTGAACGAAAACGAATCCACGTTCTCATCATCGAGCATGATCGCGGCTTGCCTTGCGTCCCATCGATGCTCTGCGGCGAGGACAGCGGCTCCGAGCACATTCAGAAATCCATGCATCTTTGTCTTCACTTCATCGCGGAACTGCCGGATTGGATGATGCAGGCCCGCCGTGAATTTGATGGAGAGCTGATGCGTGGCAGGCGTGACCAGGGCGCGTGCGACCTGTGCCGGAGTTGGAAACGCATCCGCCGTCACTCCACCGGTGCGCAATTTGTAACCAAACGTAGCCGACTCCTCATCCGAATTGTGTTCCGCGAGTAATACGATCATTTGCTCCGCTCTATCCGGAGGCGCTTCCCAGAAAACCGGCAACTCACCGACAATGGATCTCGCCTCCTTCAGGAGAGGAAGATCAACATCGTGCGGTAAAAACATCTCGAGGTGACTAATCGATATGAGATCGACATTGCTCGACAACGAACGAATCGCCGTGTCCGCATCTTCGAGCGCGTCGAGAAACGTGTCCGCATTCGCGGCTTTGGGTCCGAGAGCTGCAACCCGAAGTGGATGTAAGGGGTCGAACTGCGAAAGGAGTTGTTTGGCTGCATCGAATTGTTCAACCGGGAGAACAAACGCGCCGAGCATCCACGCATCCGGGGAACGGACGTATTCAGCCTGATTTCGCAGCGCTGATTCGAGGTCCAGGCTGCAAGGCGGGAACATTCCCGCGTAATCAATCGATCTCGTCAGTAGAGCTTGTAGCGAAGCAGAAACAGCCATGACCGGGAGAGCTAATCACGAATGCACACGAATGGACACGAATTTGTGAGTTTTTGCGCAGTTCACTTCCGCGACCGGGATCGAGAGTCACCCAGTGGACGTCGTAGCGCCTAGGGACCATTGAGTCCGTCGGCTGATGTGGACTCCCATTCCGACCAATCCTCTTTCGCCGCAGCCATTGCTTTTGCTGTTTGTTCCCAAGAGAACTTGCACCGACTTCGTATCCAAGAAATCACATTAATGGAGGCTCAAGCCGGCGTTCCGTATCCATGAGATGAGTTAGCTCTGTTGAAAAGCTAGGCTGCCGAGGCGGCGGATTGCAAGCGCCCTTAGGCGCGATATGTCTATAGCAAAATGCATCTCCCATTCCGCCAAGCTCCGTAGGAGCGGCACGAAAAGGCTGCTGATTTCCCATGTCGCTCCTACAGCTTGGATTAATTTATTGGCGCAAGTCCTATAAACGTGTCGCGCCTAACGGCGCTTCCGCGCTTCAGCACGGGCTTTTCAACAGAACCAGATGAGTTCTAATCACACGAGGCAAGCTGCGGACTCATGCTGAAGGAGGCGCGCAACTCGCCTCCCGGCGAAATTGTTTGAATGCCCTGCTTGTCTTCAAAAGCGCGCTGCTCGCGATGATCGGTCAGGCCCCAGCACGGCTCGACGCAAAGAAACGGGCCGCCGTCGGACCAGAGAGTCATGTACGGCACGCCGGTAAGATCCAGTGTCACCCATCGACCGCTCGGCGGATCGACATAGGAAAAGTTGCGTCTTCGAACATCAACCAGTTCCAGGATGATCGAACCCGGCAATTCATTCTTTGAAAAGGGCATTTCGCCACCGGGAAATTCGATTTCGCGCGTTTCCCCTGACAAATAATTGCCGGGCGAAAAGTATCTGCGGTAAAGACCCTTCGGCATTTGAAGATGAAAGGTTTCGAACGACGTCGCTGCGAATCCCGGATGCAATCCGAACGCCACATGCGCGGTTAACTCCGGCTCATGATTCCGAAATTCAAACAACACATCCACTCTGTTAGTGTCGAGCGTATAGGTCAGACTCACGCTTACTTTCAGCGGATATTCGCTCGAGGAGAAATCCTCGGGGGTGATTTGGTATTTCAATGAAGCGCCGCTCCCCTCGATTGAAGATTCGGCAAGATGCCAAATTTTCGAACGAAGGAAGCCATGATTGCCACCTTTGATTTCGCGGCCGCGGTAAAGGCTATGACCATCTTTTAACCGATGAAGATAATAGCCCATGACCGTCGCGTGATTCGCCCAACCCTGAGGCGGCGTTGACAGATCGTTATCGCGATAAAGAAAACCGGTCCACTTACCGGCCTCGTTTATTCGCGCCAGACTAATTAGTTCTGCTCCAAGACGCGAAACGACGATGCGGAGACCGTTGTCCTCATCAATCAGAATATCCAGCTGTCGATCTTCGCGCTTTTCTTCGGAATGCGAAAACTTCATCGCGGAAATGTGGTGGAATTGTAGGGCGTTTCTGTGAAACGCCAACCCGCGGCGTCTGACACAGACGCCCTACAATACATTCAGCGCGCAAATCTTTATCACTACTCATGGGAACAAGCCGCGCACTTGTTTGGCTTTGATGACGCGTTCGACGCCGATGGCCATGGCCGCTGTGCGATGCGAAATCTTGTGCTCCTTCGCCCGCTTGATCACTTGCGCAAACGAATGCTCAAGGATGCGGAACAGTTTGTCGGTCACTTCCATTTCCGTCCATAGAAACGCCTGCAACCCCTGCACCCATTCGAAGTAGGAAACGATCACGCCGCCGGCATTGCAGAGAATATCTGGGATCACGAAAATTTCGTCCCAGCGGTTTTCGAGAACCAGGTCGGCGTCGGGCGTGGTCGGGCCGTTGGCGGCTTCAGCAAGAATGCGACATTTAAGTTGACCCGCATTTTTTCCGGTAATCACGCGATCGACTGCCGCCGGAACGAGAACGTCGCACGGCAGGGTGAGAAATTCTCTTGGATCGACACGGTGGTCCTGAGCAAACGCACGTAGCGTCCCCTTCTTCAGAACATGCTGTTCGGCTGCTTTAACGTCGATGCCCTTCGGATTGTAGATCGCTGCAGTGTGATCGCTTATTCCTGTAACTTTGACGCCGGTCTTGTACCCGAGCGAAAGGGCCGCCACTGAGCCGACATTCCCGAATCCCTGCACGATCGCGGTACATTTCTCAGGATTCATCTTCAACATGTTCATTGCGCGCTCGACCAGGTAAACGACGCCGCGTCCCGTTGCTTCGCGTCGGCCTTCGGTTCCACCAATAGCGACTGGTTTGCCGGTGACGATCTCATTCACCGCATAGCCCTTGTAAACGGAGTATGTGTCCATGAACCAGGCCATGATCTGTTCGTTCGTGCCCATGTCCGGACCCATGATGTCGGTGTGCGGGCCGACGAATGGGATCATCTCCTGCATATAACGGCGCGAGACCGCCTCGAGCTCCGTTCGTGAGAGCTTGCTGGGATCGACAGCCACGCCGCCTTTGGCACCGCCGTAGGGCAATTGGGCCAGCGCGCATTTCCAGCTCATCCACATCGCAAGCGCAGCGGTTTCGCCCATCGAGAGCGCGTGCCGCCCTTGGTCGGGCCGAGCGCGATGTGATGTTGGACCCGATAACCCTGGAAAGCTTTGGTGCTGCCGTCGTCCATGTGGACGGGCAACGTTACGGCGACGGCGCGTTTCGGATACGTCGCCCATTCGCGGTCGTCCTTGTCGATGTTCAAATAATCGGCGATGACCCGAAACTGCTCGCAGGCCATCTGGAAAACCTCATCGTCGTAAATCGTCATGGGTGAACTTGGCGAGACCTGAGCGTCCATTGGAAGTTGCTATTTGCGCTGGTGAAGTGGCGTCGTCAAATCGAAAACTTTGGAGTGCGCGGACATGTCCGCGCTTTGGGTAACGCATGCGTCTCGCGTGCTGGTTTTCGGCGTCGCGCCAGAACAGTCTTTTTCGAACGATCGCCACTAGCAGAGAGTGGCCGTCTCAACAGAAAAGTCCGTGATCGCGAGGATGCGATAGACAAGCGCGTTTCAAATTCTGTATCGTCGCGTCCGACATGAAAATTGAAACTGTAGCTGTTCACGCGGGGCACGCGGTTGATTCCGCAACCGGAGCGGTCGCCGCCCCGATTTACCTTTCCACCACATTCGAGCGCGACATCGAAGGGACGTACTCGCGCGGGTTCATGTACACGCGCAACGATAATCCGAATCGCCAGGCGCTGGAACGCGGTGTCGCCATGCTGGAAGCCGGCGACGCGGCGGCGGCATTTGGGACCGGCATGGCCGCGGCCATGGCTCTGTTCCAAGCGCTGGCACCGGGCGATCACGTCCTTGCCCACGCCGATGCCTACTACGGCACGCCGCGATTGCTCCGCGAAATTTTTCTGCGCTGGGGGCTCCAGGCTGACTTCATCGACATGACCAACCTCGACGAAGTGAAAAAAGCTTTGCGGCCAAACACAAAACTCGCCTGGGTCGAGAGCCCTACAAATCCGCTGCTGAAAATTGTCGATCTCGCCGCTGTCGCCAAAATCGTTCACGACGCCGGGGCGTTGTGCGTCTGCGACAATACCTGGGCGCCGGTGCTCCAGCGCCCCTTCGAGTTGGGGGCCGATCTCGTTCTTTATTCGACCACGAAATATTTCGGCGGCCACTGCGACGTGGCCGGCGGAATCGTCGTGACGAAAACAGACAACGAACTTTTTCAGCGCATCCGCAGCATTCAATACGAGGGCGGCGCGGTCCCCTCGCCTTTTGATTGCTGGCTGATTTTGCGCGGCATACGCACCTTGCCATGGCGCATGCGCGCGCATTCCGAAAACGCACTGAAAGTGGCGGAGTTCCTCGCTCGCCATCGAAAAGTGGCGCGCGTCCACTATCCGGGACTGCGATCACATCCCGGTCACGAGATTGCAGCCAGACAGATGTCGTTGTTCGGTGGAATGCTCTCGTTGGAAGTAAAAGAGGGCTACAACGCGGCAATGTCAGTTGCAGTGAAGACGAAAATCTTTATTCGCGCGACCAGTTTGGGCGGCGTGGAAAGTTTAATCGAGCATCGCGCATCCGTCGAAGGACCGGGGACAACTTCACCCGAAGGCTTGCTGCGACTGTCCATCGGTCTCGAAAACGCAGACGATTTGATCGAGGACCTCGATCATGCGCTGGGATAACAAGGAGAGGCGTCCTCCAGGCCGCCCCATTTTTGTTTTGTCGGCGGACTAGAGACCGCCGTTCCTTGGCGCAAGCCCCGCAGGCGTCTGACACAAAGCTCCGAGTGGGGACGCGGGAGATTAGACGGGAGGCCTGACAGGTCAGTGAGCCGGAGCGAACGAATCAAACGCCCTGCAACATCCGTGAAATCCGCGTAATCCGTGGTGGCCTGGCCTCTGCGCAAGCCGGAGGCATGCGCTACTTTGCTCCGATTCGTCGCCGGAAAATATCGATAATGTCGTGCACCTCGCCGATCCGCAACAGGAAGGCTGCGCCGAAAAACGCCGCGGCGCCGCACGCGATTGCAACGAGTAGCGCAATTAATTTTTGCAAGAACCGCATGTCTGCCCACGCGCCGAGCCACCAGTAGTTTGCCGCCCAGCAGACCAGCGCCAGCAATCCGCCAGCGATACACAGTTTTCCTAGCGCGACGAGCATCTGGCGCGTTTCCAGCCTGCGGATGTGACGCCGCATCAAAGCGTAAAGCAAAAGGAAATTGATCGTGGCAACCAAGCTGGTGGAAAACGCAAGTCCGCGATGTCCCCAGCCCAGCCGGAACGTGAAAAGCCAGTTGAGAAAAAGGTTCGCGCCGATGGCGAGAAAGCTCACCACCATCGGCGTGTTGCGTTTGCCGACCGCATAAAACGCTGGCGTTAGCACTTTTAACACCGCATAGGAAACGAGGCCGATCGCGTAAAATTGCAACGCGCCAGCAGTCTGCCGCGTCATTTCGGCGGTGAACCGGCCGTGCTGATAGATCACGCTGATGATCGGCGACGCCAGCATCGCCAGACCGATCGCAGATGGAATGGTAAGCAAAAATGCCAGCCGCATCCCGCGCGCAAGGATCCCACGAAATTCAGCCGTGTTTCCCAGCGCGGCGCTCTTTGAGACCAGCGGAAGCGTCACCGTGCCGATGGCGACGCCGAAAATTCCCAGCGGCAACTGCATCAGGCGAAACGCAATGTTGAGCCAGCTCACCGGCCCGTTCGCGTCCCGAAGACTGGCTGCAAATCCGCTGTTGATCAGCACATTTACCTGCACCGCGCTGGCGGCAATTACCGCGGGTCCCATCAGTGTGAGCACCGTGCGCACGCCTTCGTCGCGCCAGTGAAAATCGGGGTGGAATGTGTAGCCGACTTTCCACAGCGAAGGAAATTGTCCAATCAATTGCCATGCGCCGCCGATCAGCGTCCCGATCGCCAGGCCCACGAGCGAGCGCCACCCGAAATGTGGGTCGAACCAGTAACCGATCGCTACGCCCGCAATAATCGAGCCGAGATTGAAATAACTCGACGCCATGGCCGGTGGACCGAAAACGTGTTTCGCATTCAGCATTCCCATCACAAGTGCCGCGAGCGACACCAGCAGCATGAACGGCCACATGATGCGGGTGAGCAAAATCGTCAGCGCAGTTTTGTCGGGCGACCAAGCTCCCCACGTCAGAAGTTCCACCAGTTGCGGCGCGAACACGATGCCGAGCAGCGTCACTGCGCTCATGAACACTGCGGTGAGCGTCGCGACCTTGTTCGCCAGTCGCCACGCCGATTGATCGCCTTCGACGGCGATCTTTTTCGAGAAGGTCGTGATGAACGCCATCGAAAGCGCGCCCTCGGCAAACAAATCCCGCAAAAGATTCGGCAACCGAAACGCCATCAAAAAAGCGTCGAGATTTTTTCCGGCCCCGAACAGGCCGGCAAACACCATCTCGCGAATCAGACCGAGGACCCGACTCGATAGAATGGCGATCCCCACAACACCCGTCGCCCGGGTGCTCATCCGCCGGTCGTCCGCTTCAGCCATCGGCGAACAAGGAACAGAGTCGGCAGATTTACGAAAGCAAAAACTTTGCAAGCAACCACGGATGGCACGGATTTCACGGATTCCGGGGAGCGCGCCCGTCTCGGGTGCTGGCGAAGGTGTCCTCGCCTTCGTGGACTTATCTAACCACGAATGCACACGAATGAACACGAATTTTGTAGGACGTCTGATTCGCTCGCTCCCGCTCACTCACCTTTCAGGCCTCCAGTCTAATCTCCGGCGTCCCCGCTCGGAGCTTTGTGTCAGACGACGATGAATTCAACCGCGGATCCTCCTTCGCCAAGGCTTCCGGCGCGGCAAGCAAGACGGCGCGACAAGGTCACGCGGGTGACACAGATGAATCAAATGACGAATGTCGAATGACGAATGACGAACTAATGACTGAATGTCGAATGACAGTCGCGGCCTTACCTTCTATCTCGCTGAATCCCATTAGCTCGATTCACTGATTACATGGATGGAGTGTAGCTCCGATTAGTCGGCATGCCGGATTATGCAATCTGCCTACGGAATACACGAAACACACGAAAGGGTTCCATGATCTTTGTTTCCGAGTTTTCTCTTCGCGTCAATTTGCGTATTTCGCGGGTTCCTTTTCTTCGGCATTCGGCATTCGGCATTATCCGAACATCCGTGCGATCCGTGCAATCCGTGGTTGATTCTTTTCAACCCTTTAACCCTTCAACGCTTCAACCCCGGCGAAGGCATTCGTCTCTTAAAAAGAGAACACGACGTGGGGGACGCCGTCGCGTAGACGGGCGGGCCGAAGGCGGAGCGAGCGGGAGCGAGCCAATCAACACGACGTGCGGGGACGCCGCTGGGTGGACGGGAAGCCCGAAAGGCTGAGCGATCGGGAGGATCAACAAAGAGAAGCGCCGGGAGGCTTTTCACCCGCCTTCGGTTGCCGCAGTGACCTTCGGCGTGGCTGGCCTCCCGGCGCTCATTCTCAAACAGCTTATTTCTTCGAGCGAACCCTGAAACTGGGACAGGTATCAGGAATGTCTCACCCAGGATGGCTGCACCCGTTGACGGTCACTCCGCCACCACCGCCACTTCTTCTAGTCGGCCGCGACTGTGCGACTGCCAGGGTGGTTTTTATTTGCGTACCAAAGATGTTCCCGGCGCGGGGGGGCTCCGCGGATTTTGCCATTCCTGGCAGATCAACCCGGGAAGCGCGCACGGAAAACATCTTTGGTTCTTCTCTTGGTTTGTTTTTCCTCTTTCACCCGTCAACCCAAGAGCTGGGGCGAATTGACAGCGATTCTCGATGATCGCCAAACTATGTAAAGCAATTGCGCATCGGGGAGAATCCCTGGTCTTTGGATAAAAATCTCCCTAGGGGATTGCGGCTTCGCCGCGGTTGAAGGGTTAAAGGGCGTACGGGGTTGAAGAGTTGAAGGGGATTTTTAACCAAGAATGGACACAAAAGCAAAACAGGGAGAACCACGGATGTCAGGCCAAATCCGTCGCATCTTGCGAAGATTTGCCCGCGAATCACGCTAATTGACGCGAATCAACAAGAGCATTTTCACAAACAGTCCGATTCTCGGCGGTTAGCAAACCGCCGCTCCTTTGACTTTTATATTCGCGTGAATTGGCGTGATTCGCGAGCTAAACATTTTCGGTTGCGGCGGAGCCGCGCTGGGTAATCCGTGGTTCAATCTTTTCTGTAGAGGCAGCCCCCGAAAGCTTTCGGGGCTGCAATGTTCCAGTCTCGCAGCCGATACGCCCTGTAGCCGCGTGCTTGTGGCGCGTCGCAAAGAAACGGCGCACAGCGCCGTGGCTACAACATTCGTGTTTCTTCGTGTAATTTCGTGTGTTAAAAAGAGAAGCGCCGGGAGGATTTACCTCCCGGCGCTCTTTTCTCTATCAACTCGAATTGCCTGTGGCGTTACTTCGCACCGACCGTAAACTCGATGTAGCCGTATCTCAGGATGATATGGAACGTGTCAGTGTCCCCCGCGTTCAGATTGGTGGTAGCCATGTTGAATTGCCAATGGTCACCGCTATAGGTGAAGCAAACGCCCGGGATATCGGTAGTTCCATTTTCGTTCACGTTATCAACCGTGCCCCGCCTAATGCTTGTCAAGGTTACCGAACCGCAACTGCCGCTGCCAAAGACCACATTCGGGTCGGAGATGGAGTTTCCATTGGCGTCACAGACCTTGAACTTCACCGGAATCGTGCTGCCGGCCTTGCGCTTGTACACGCTCGAGCCATCGGTGTTGATTGGCGGTAAAATGACGCCGCCCGGGTCCGACCCGTTGCAACTGCCGTAGCCAATCGTTAGCGTCCCGTTGACGAAGTACGTGCCCGGCGAGGGTCCCGGGAAGTCGTAGTTGGCTGCGTTCAGAGTACCCGCTTGCGGCGTAATCGTGTAGGTCCCGGGAAGGGTAGCACCGACGGCGCTGCCCGTGTAAGTAGCACTGCCGCTCACG
>QHOF01000131.1:0-7536 GCA_003219335.1 Verrucomicrobiota bacterium
CGCGGCGGATATTTTCAGGCGGTCCTGCGCGATATCAGCGAGCGTAAACAGGCCGAAGCTTTGCTCACTGGTGAGAAACGGCTCCTGGAAAAGATGGCCACTGGCGTTCCGCTCAAAGAAATCCTGAATGCGTTGTGTCTGATCATCGAGGAGCAACGGCCCGGCACTTTAGCGTCAGTGTTGTTGCTGAATCCCGATGGCGTTCACCTCGATGTAGCTGCTGGTCCGAATCTGCCTAACGAGTGGACACGGCAGATGGAAGGGCTGCCGATCGGGCCGTGCGCCGGTTCTTGCGGCACCGCGGCGTATCGAGGCTTACCGGTCATTGTCTCCGACATCGCCACCGACCCCTTATGGGACGTGCCGGAGCATCGCGCTTCAGCCCTCAAGCACGGGCTGCGCGCCTCCTGGTCGAATCCGGTCCTCTCCTCGCAAGGAAAAGTCCTGGGGACATTCTGCATGTACTATCGCGAAGCGCGCAGCCCGACGTCGCGCGATCTGGAGCTGATTGAGTTGGCGACGCACCTTGTCCGCGTTGCGATTGAACGTGATCGAGCGGAAGAAGCTCTGCGCGCTTCGGAGCAAGTCGCCCGCGGCCAGGTAGAGGCTCTGACCTATAGCCTGGACGTGCTGGCCACTGCGCCCGCACCGGACAAGTTCCTCGGACAAATGCTCAGCACTATCGGTAGGCTTCTACACGCGCAAAGCGTGATCCTCTGGCTGCTAAACGAGTCGGATGACTCGCTCGTTCTGCGCGCCTGGGCCGAGGGCACTAATTTTGCAAAGGTCGATCCGGAGCATCCATTCATCAAAAATCCTTCGTCGTGGAAGGATGACCCCGGCCTTCGAGAGTTGTTTTTTTCTGCCGCGCCTGTTGCCTGCGAAGATCTGGAACACGACCCGTATATCTCCGAGGACCTTCGCAAATATCTGCTGTCCGGAGGAACGAAGAAGTTCCTGCGAATACCCACGCTGGTAGGCGGCCGCGTGAAAGGGTTCATCGGCATTCGTCACGGTAAACGCCCACCGTATCGGCCGGAGGAGATCGAATTGGCGCAGGCACTGGCGCACCAGGCGATGCTGGCAATTCAACTCCATGAATTTGCCGAGCAAAGTCGCCAGGCTGCCGTCTTGGGAGAGCGCAACCGGATGGCGCGCGACATTCACGATACGCTGGCTCAAGGGTTCACCGGCGTAGTCGTGCAATTGGAAGCGGCGGAGGACGCAATCGCCTGTCGCCGTCGCAAGGAAGCGAATGAGCATTTACGCCGCGCCAGTGACCTAGCCCGGCGAAGTTTGAATGAAGCGCGCCGCTCCGTGCACGCGTTGCGCCCGCTAGCGTTGCAGGACCAGAATTTTTGGGATGCGCTGAAAGGAACGATCAAGAACACGGCCGCCGGCACGTCGCTTCACACAACATTTCAGGCGCCGGCCAAGCTGCCGGAGCTTCCGCACCCCTGGCAAGAGAACCTTCTTCACATCGGACAGGAAGCCTTGAGCAACACGCTCAAATACGCTCACGCTCGCAACTTCGAAACGCGATTAAGCTACAAGGCGAGAGAATTGCGCCTGGAACTCCGTGATGACGGCGACGGATTCAAAGTCAAAGAGCGACACGATGGGGTCGGGCTGACTGGAATGCGCGAGCGGGTCGAACAAATGGGTGGCGAATTGAAAATCACAAGTTCACGCCGGAGGGGCACCAAGATTACGGTACTGCTGCCTTGCAACGGGAAATCGATGTCATGACATCCAAAAAGAAACCAGCCAGATCTGGTAGGGCGCGACCGCCGGGCGCGCCGACGCGGGCACCGAGTTTAAAGGCAAGGAAACCACGCATCACCGTGCTCGTTGCAGACGATCACAGCGTGGTCCGCGAAGGCCTTGCTTCACTCATCGGTCGAAAAGCAGACATGACTGTCGTTGGCGAGGCAAGCAACGGGCGCGAAGCTGTCGATCTTTGGAGGCAACATCATCCCGACGTGACGTTGCTTGATTTGCGCATGCCCGAGCTGGATGGCGTCGGCGCGATCAAAGAAATCCGTAGCGATGATGAGAATGCGCGGATCGTCGTGCTAACGACCTTTGACGGCGACGAAGATATTTACCGCGCAATTAAGGCCGGCGCGAAAGGTTACCTCCTAAAAGACGTGCCGCGCGAGGCGTTAATGGACGTCATCCGCCGTGTGCACGCCGGCGAAACTTGTGTTCCAGTTCATCTCGCAGCGAAATTGGCGGAACGCGTCAGCGGCGAGACATTGAGCGAACGCGAGATCGATGTGCTCAAGCTGATGGCCCAGGGTAAAAGCAACAAAGAAATCGGCTCGGCGCTGTTCATCAGTGAAGGCACAGTCAAGTCGCATGTGAAAGCCATCTTTGCCAAGATGAACGTGATCAGCCGCACCGAAGCCGTCGCCAGCGCCACACGACGTGGCCTGATTCGGCTGTAAGCGCATTTTCAGATTGTAGGGCGTCTGTGTCAGACGCCAGCTTCGGTGACAAAAGTGCCGGCTGATGTGACGCGCTTTCGCTTCAGGTCGGGCTGCTTTCTTTCGCATTACTTCGCTACCTCGAAAGAGAGATTACAAATCACTCCAAAGTGGCACTGGAAAATCCTGCGTACGCGAAATGGCGGCGCTCGGATCACTGCCGATGTTTCGCGTCATGAAAACGAACGCTCTTCCAAAAACGACGGAGGAGATCCGTTCTTACGCTCAACTTCAGCGACAGATCCACGACGCTTTGCGCGTGCAGCATCCAGAATGGGTTGAGCCTAATGGCGATTGTCCGACGTGCGAATCGTACGAATCGCGGCTTTCAGAACTGCTTCGTCTTTCTTCGCCGGACGAACATCGCCCGGCTGCGTAATCAACCCGCAAACACAGCAACACAACATTATGAATACCAATACTAAGAAACTTGCCGGTAAAGTCGCGGTAGTAACGGGCGCGTCGAAAGGAATCGGCGCGGCCATTGCGAAACAATTCGCTGCCGAAAGCGCGTCTGTGGTTGTTAATTACGTTTCTGCGAAGCAAAACGCAGATCGAGTGGTCGATGAAATTAGTAAACCCGGCGGAAAAGCAATCGCCATCCAAGGCAACGTCGCGAAGAAGGCAGAAGTCGAGCGGCTCTTCGCTGAAGCGGAGAAAGCCTTCGGCAAGATCGACATTCTCGTCAACAACGCCGGCGTTTACGAATTTGTGCCTCTTGAAGAAGTCTCCGAGAGACAGTTTCACAGACTTTTCGACACAAATGTTCTCGGGATGCTTCTCGCCACTCAAGAAGCGCTCAAGCATTTCAACTCCGATGGCGGGAGCATCATCAACATCGGTTCGCTTGCCAGCTCGCTGGCTCCGCCGACCGCGGTGGTTTACAATGCAACGAAAGGCGCGGTCGATGCGATTACACGGACGCTCGCGAAAGAGCTTGGGCCGCGCAAGATCCGCGTCAACTCGATCAACCCCGGCATGGTGATAACGGAAGGAGCCGTAGCCGGCGGTTACACCGAAGGCGATATGCGGAAAGCGTTCGAATCGCAGACGCCGCTCGGCCGGATCGGACAAACGGACGACATCGCGCCCGCGGCGGTGTTCTTCGCTTCAGACGATTCCAAATGGATCACCGGCGAAACGCTGGTAATTGCGGGAGGTCTCCGCTAGGTTAGGTAAACAAATCATTCAACAATCCGAAAGGAATCGTAGATCATGAAAGCGAAATGCTTATCGGTCGCAGTTCTTGCGAGCGCGGCCATGATTGCTCAAGCGCAAGCAGGAGACGCTCACGCCGGTAGAGGAGGCGTTCACGCGGGCGCAGTGGGGCACGCTCCCGCGGCCGCTTCCGCTCCCGCACGTACCGGCGGTTTTTCATCCTACCATCCGATGATGCGAGGCGTCGGCGGTGGGATGATTTATCCACGCCAACGGTATTCGTCATTTGGAATGCGTTCATACCGGCCGACTGCGTTTCGCCAGCCTTCGATCTATCGTAATCGGGCGACGTTTACCCGCTCGGGTCCATTCACTGCGGCAACCATCAGACAACCTAATCAAAGTAATCGTTTCCCGCGATTTGCGAGCTACAGAAATCAACGCGCCACAAGCGTCTGGAACCAGCGAAATACCGGAAGCCAGGTCCGGAATGGAAACAATCTCCGAAATGGAAACAATCATCTTCGTGCTGACTGGCAAAAGCACGTTTTCGCCCAGCGTTCAGGGGACTGGCATCGCGATTGGGACCGGCACAGTGATCATTGGTGGAATGGCCACCGGTGTCACTTCTTCAACGGCACATGGGTCATCTTTGATTTCGGATTCGATCCGTGGTGGCCGTCTTGGTATTATCCAGACGATTACTACGGCTACGGTTACCCCGACTACGGCTACGGTGTTCCGTACTCCTACGGCTACGATCCGGGTTACTACGACTCCGGCGATTACCAGGGCCAAATGTATTACGATCAAAACGCCTATCCCGATCAATCTCAGGGTTACTACGATTCCAGCGTTTACCAAGCGCAACGCTATGACGATCAGAATGGCTATGCCGATGCATCCAACAACCTGATCGTCATTCGAGCACAGGAGCGACTCGCCCGGGAAGATTTTTATCACGGAGAAACCGACGGAGTCTACGGGCCTGAAATGCGCCAGGCAATTAGCCAATATCAAAGCAGCCACGGTTTGCGCACTACTGGTTACCTCGACAAAGCCACAGTCGCCGCAATGGGGTTGGGGCGAGCAGCGAGTTACTAACGCGACCGTTGCAAAAATGTAACGCGAATAACATGTGACAAACATGACCTGAGATTAGCGAACCGAGGCGGATAGCAGTGGGATCAACAAACTTAACGAAGGGGCGACACCATGAATAAAGTTAATTCGAAGAAACGACCGGAGCTGG
Organism: Verrucomicrobiota bacterium; assembly: GCA_003219335.1. Classification (GTDB taxonomy): domain Bacteria; phylum Verrucomicrobiota; class Verrucomicrobiia; order Chthoniobacterales; family UBA10450; genus Udaeobacter. The sequence goes on from QHOF01000131.1 coordinate 4,900, forward strand.
CGCAGAGACGCGACGCACCACTTGCAACGCGAACGGATCTGTCGCATGCGGCGGTCAAAGACATAACCGGGACGATGAATGCCATTCTGGCCGACGTGTTCGCGCTGTACCTGAAGACCAAAAATTTTCACTGGCACATGAGCGGCCCTCATTTCCGCGATTACCATTTGCTCCTCGACGAGCAGGCCGAGCAACTGTTCGCGATGACAGATCCAATCGCCGAGCGAGTTCGAAAGCTTGGCGGCGTTACGCTGAGATCGATCGGGCACATCGCTCGCACTTAGCGTGTGGCCGATAATGATGCCGAGTACGTCGAGCCTTTGGACATGGTTGCTGAGTTGGAAGACGACAACAAGACATTGGGTGCACGCCGCCGCGAGGCGCACAACGTTTGCGACGAGCATCGCGACGTTGCGACCGAGAGTCTGATCGAAGTCTGCATCGATGAAACCGAGCGCCGGACCTGGTTTCTGTTCGAGGCGACGCGCCGCGAAAATTGATCTTACCAGCAATTTCAAAGCTGATTTTGATCCCGCGATTGCGGGAGAAGAATCTCTAATGATCCAGTAATGACTAACTGAGTCTGCGCTCATCTCGACGCGATCGCGTCCGTCAAACAACCGCACCGTCGCGAATGCGAAGAATGCGTAAAGATCGGCGCAACTTGGGTCCATCTGCGCACCTGCCAGACATGTGGTGTGACGCTTTGCTGCGACAGTTCGCCGAATCGGCACGCAACCAAACACGCTCACGCTAGCGGGCATCCGGTCATCGCTTCGGCGCAGCCGGGTGAGCGCTGGCTGTATTGCTATCCGGACGACACCTTTTGCGAATATTAACAGCCATGCACTCGATGTTCGCAGGCAGGATTGTCTGCTTCACTGGCTCAGAGCCGTTCTTCTTCCAAGTCGTACACATCGAACCAGTGATGTACCACTCGGTTACGCGGAACATACTGCTGGATGTAATCTTCCATGTACTCCTGGAGTTCCAGAGGCAAATCGCTCAGATGCAAATCGCGTTCCTTATTGTTCCAGGCGATGATCTCGGCGCGCGAACGTTTTTTGGCGTGCTCGCCGATCCACCCCGCGATCTCGTCATCGGTCGCGCCGGTGGCGACGAACGCCCGGAAGTCATCGTAGTTTATCTCGGCGAATTTCAGCCAGCGTTGATCGAGCGGGCAATTGGAATGGTATTCGCCTTCCCAGCCCACCAGCACAGCGCGGCATTTGTCCACCGCCCGCGCCGCCAACACGTAGCCGACCAGCGTTTCGCGCGGGCTGCGCGGAAATTGTTTTCCATCCCGCAGGTCGCGGGCCAGCAACTTCACTTTTTCCAAGTTCTCATTCATAGGTTTTCTCCTTCTCGATTATGGCTCGCTCGGTTTCCGGATCCAAATTTCAACTGCGCGCAAGACGTTCCAAGTCTTGCATCGTCGAATCATTGAGCTCAATCAGGGCCGCAGCAGTGTTTTCCTCCAGGTGTTTGACTTTCGAAGTTCCGGGGATCGGAAGTATTGCGGGAGATTTCCGAAGCAGCCATGCGAGCGCAATCTGCGCTGGCCGTGCATTGAGACGCTTCGCGATGCGTGTTAATAGACCGTCATGTTTGACGAGGTCGCCGGTGGCGAGTGGAAACCAAGGGATGAACCCGAGATTTTCCCGGGTGCAATGTTCCAGCACCTCCTCGGAATCGCGATCGACCAGGTTATATCGGTTCTGCACCGAAACGATCGGCGTGATGCGTCGAACCGCTTCGATCTGTTTCACACTGACTTCAGACAATCCGATGTAGCGAATCTTACCCGCGCGCTGCAGATCGACCAATGCGCCGATTTGATCTTCCATCGCTACTTTCGGATCGATCCGGTGCAGTTGCAGTAAATCGATTCGCTCGAGACGCAGCCGGCCCAGGCTGCCCTCGACAGCCGATCGTAAATGCTCGGGACGACCATCCTCGACCCATTGGTCTGGGCCAGGCCGCTGAAAGCCGGCTTTGGTCGCGATCAAAAGATCAGCGGGATACGGATGAAGCGCTTCGGCAATGAGACGCTCGCTCACTTCGGGACCATAGGAATCGGCGGTGTCGATGAGATTGATTCCTAATTCCAGCGCGCGACGCAAGACGGCGATCGCCTCGGAGTGGTCGTCCGGTTCTCCCCAGACGCCGTCGCCGGTGAGTTGCATGGCGCCGAACCCGAGCCGGTGAACGGGAATGTCGCCGATCAAAAATGTTCCGCTCGCTTCGGCAGGTCGCGAGAATTTTTTTGTTGCTGTCGATAATGTTGAAGTAGTCATGTTTTCTCCGTATTACTGTCGCGCATTAACTCTTCGGATCAGGCAATCGACTTGCGTTCGTTCGATTGAAAAACGGTGAGTAGTTCTGCCAGGCGACTTCGACGCCTGCTTTTTTTTCAAGCGCTCGTTGGCGATTCAACAGATCCATGCCCCGAGGAGGTATGCCGTTCGTCATACCTGACTCCGTCATCACTGGTCGGTTGTTGCTCGCGTGGGCAGATTTTCTTCAATCACACTGATCAACTCGGGTATGCTGATCGGTTTGGCGAGCGATGGGCGACCCTCGATGTGAAGCCCGTCTTTTGCCTCCGCTCTGGTGACCAGCGCCGTGAGAAAGATT
>QHOF01000131.1:7560-7890 GCA_003219335.1 Verrucomicrobiota bacterium
CTGGATTTGTGCTGCTACTTCGCCACCGTCAGTCTTCGGCATCATGACATCGAGGAAAATCACGTCCGGCTTAAAGTTGCGAGCGCTGTGATGAGCGTTGGTCGCGTCGTTCTCCTCCATCACCAGATAGGGGCCGGATCGTTCGAGGAGGATTTTGACGAGGCGGGTGCTATTGGCGTCGTTATCAACAATCAGGACGCGCCTTTGTTTGCCTGCCGAGCTGGTGGCCGGACTGGCCGGAGCTGAATCAGCGCCGCGATCCCGCGGAAGGAAGTCTGCTTCGGTTATTTTGTTCATATTTGTCCGGTACCGATTTTGTTGCGAGCGTTC
>QHOF01000132.1:0-5917 GCA_003219335.1 Verrucomicrobiota bacterium
CAACATTCCAATCGCCAACTTTTTTCCCTTCGCGTAGTGCGGCACGAGCAAGTGCCAGTCGAACGCGGTCATCGCCAAAACCAAATTCCTTCGCCGCCTCTGCCACAGAATTAGGCGCGATCCATTCTGGCAGACTCCGATCGTACCAGTCAGTGTTGAGCATGAACGGCGAGCGCATCATCATTCCGCTGCGCCTGTAAAACCATTGCTCCTGCTCGCGCGAAGTCGGCAAACCGGTCGGATCCATGAGGGCGATTTTCCATTGAAACTCGACACGCCCTTCATAGCGCCTCTTTAATTCCGCCCATGCCGGCTCCGACCAAAAACACCAGGACGAAACGACATCGAGATAATCGGTGACGGTATGGGCATGTTTGAATGTTAAAACGGTTACAATAGTTAGAAGAGTTAAAAGGTTAGAACGTCAATCGTGTGGACGTTAAAACGTTGTAACAATGTAACTGTTTAACTTTTTAACTCGGCTTTGAACCTAAATCACATCTTTCTTTTCCTCGCGATAGTGTCGCCACTGCTGGTGTTGGCCCGGGCGTGGCGGCCCGGTGCGCCTTATCACGGCTGGCGGATCGCGGCGCTCATCGTTCTTGCGGTTACAGGTGTCTCCTGCCTGTTCTGGCCTGGCGCCGCCGGATACATCGGTGGCTGCGCGTGGTTTCTTCTCTTGTTCATCCCGGCAATTGGATTGCGCAAAATGACCGAGCTCGCCGCCCGAGGAGATTACAAATCTGCCGGAAACCTCGCCGCAACGCTTCAAGTTCTGCATCCCGGCGCTGAATTGCGCGAGCAGATTCGGTTATTTCGACATCTGGAATCCTTGGGCAATCAAACCGCACTTTGGCCGCCGCGCATCAGAGGTGGGATCACACAGCACCATCAACTGCGGCACGCGCCCGCCGTTTTGATCCTCATTCTCCTCAACGCGGTTGCATTCTTGTTCGAGATTTCTGTTGGGAATTGGAACGACCCGGAAGTTCTGCATCGGATCGGCGCGCTCGAGCCTTACGCGGTTGTCGTGCAAGGGGAATACTGGCGTCTTTTCACGGCGCTGTTCTTGCACGCAGGCTTTACCCATCTCCTTTTCAATCTTTTTGCGTTATACATTCTTGGGCCGCCGCTGGAGCGCTCCATCGGCAGCGTGCGCTTCGTCGCGTGCTATTTGATTTCAGGGCTGGCCTCGAGTGCAGGCGTGGTAGCTTTAACGCTGGCCGGTTTCGTCCAGGTGGCTCAGCTTGTCGGCGCTTCGGGCTGCATCATGGGTGTCGTTGGCGCATGGGCCGGCTTCTTGCTCATCCATCGTCACGCGCCGCTGGCGAAACAACGCCTGGCAAACATCTTCTTGATCGTGGTCATTCAAACAGCGTTCGATCTCTCGACGCCACAGGTGAGCATGGCCGCGCACATCAGCGGATTAATCGGCGGTTTTCTGCTTGGTCTTCTCCTTTCGCCGCGAACTGCGGGTGCTGATTTCCGCCGGCACTGAAGACACTATTGCCGCGGTTGATGTGTTGTGATTACAACAAGGCTGCGAATCAACACGCCTGAAACTATGCGCCCATACGCGATCCGCGGAGGCAAGGAAGGCAAGCAACGTCTGGACCTCCTGGCTCGAGTGATGTTGCCGACTACTTCGGCGCTCTTGGAAAGGGTTGGACTTAACCAGGGAATGAAATGTCTGGACGCGGGTTGCGGTGGCGGCCACGTCACAGTCTTTATGGCAAGCATTGTCGGGCCTGAAGGAAAGGTGATTGGGACCGATACGGACCGCGAAATCCTCGCGCTGGCTCGCGCGGATGCTGAAGCTGCGAACCTTGGCAACATCGAGTTCCACGAGGTGGATGGCTGCAAAAGCGAATGGGATCAGTGGTATGATATTGTTTATGCGCGCTTTCTGCTCTCGCACTTGAATGAGCCGGAGAAATGTCTCGCGGCATTGGTCAAAGCCTGCCGATCAAAAGGGGCGATCGTGATCGAGGACACCGATTTCAGAGGCAGCTTCTGCTATCCGCCCTCCGCAGTTTACGAGAGGTATGTAGAGCTTTATCAAAAGGTGATCCTCCGGCGGGGCGGCGATCCGAACATCGGACCTAAACTGCCCCGAATGCTTCGCAAGGCAGGCGCGGAAAACATTCAATTCAGTGCCGTCCAGCCAACCCACATCCAGGGCGAAGGAAAACGAATGGCTCCAATGACGATGGAGCGAATAGCGAACGCGGCGATTTCTGAAGGTCTCGCCACCGAGACTGAAATTCGCCAAATCATTTCCGGATTGAACGATGCCGCGGCAGATCCTGAAACCGTGATGAGTCTGCCCAGGGTGTTCCAAGTTTGGGGCACAAAAGGCAGGGCTGCTTGACGTCAATCGCGCTAGCGCTTCGAGTGAGAATCACGCGAATCAAGCGAATGTACGGAACGTAAAAATGATTCGCGTCTATTCGCGTGATTCGCGGGCAACAAATGTTCCTTTCTTTTGTTGGCTTCGGTAAACGGAAAAATTTCGCGGCTCGCGAGGGCGCAGGGGACGGATGGCAGGCAAGATGCCCGCCAGCCCCACAGCCAGGATGGCTGTGCTCCTGAGATTCTTGACCGCAAGAGCGTTCGAGATTGATTACCTCTCCGCTCTGTTTTTCCTTGCCGCACTCAGATGCCAGACTTCCAAACATATATAATGTGACTGGCCGGGGTCACCGACCCCGGCTACAGCAACGCGCGTTCGAATGCCGACTTTCCAAACTTACAATGTGACGCCCATCCTGCCAGCGACGCTGGAGCCGCTCCGGGAGATGAGCTTTAATCTTTGGTGGACGTGGGAGCCCTCCGCGCGCCGGCTCTTCCGGCACCTCGACCCCGAGCTGTGGAATCGCACAAATCACAACCCGGTCCGCATGCTCCAGCTTTCGCGCCAATCGCGTCTGGAAGAACTCTCGCAGGACAAAAATTTTTTGCGCGAGCTCAAGCAGGTCTTTGAAGAGTTCGAGAGATATCTCGGACGCCACGATACCTATGGAAAAACCGGCGCCGGCAGCGCGATCAAAAATCCCGTCGCCTATTTCTCCGCCGAATTCGGTTTTCACGAATCGATCCCGAATTATTCCGGCGGCCTAGGCATCCTCGCCAGCGACCACTGCAAATCGGCAAGCGATCTTGATCTTAACTTCGTCGCGATTGGCTTGCTTTATCGGCACGGCTATTTCCGGCAACAGATCGATAAGGACGGCGTTCAGGAAGCGATCAATCTCAATCAGAATTTCTATCACCTGCCAATCCGCGAAGTGCGCCGGGGCGATACGAAGCTTCTCATCTCAGTGCAGATTCTGGACCGGGAAGTCTTCGCCAGGCTATGGGAACTGCGCGTCGGGCGGGTAAACGTTTATCTGCTCGACACCGATATTCCGGAAAACAGCGCCGAGGACCGATTGATCACCGCCGAGCTTTACGGCGGCGACCTCGAAATGCGGATGCGCCAGGAGATAATGCTCGGGATCGGCGGCGTCAAAGCGCTCGCCGCGCTCGGCATTCAGCCGGACGTGTTCCACATGAACGAGGGGCATTCGGCGTTCCTCGCGTTGGAGCGCATCCGTCTCAATGTCGTGGAGAAGAAGCTCGATTTTTACTCGGCGCTTCAAGTGGTCGCGGCGGCAAATGTTTTCACCACGCATACTCCAGTGCCCGCCGGCCAAGACTCGTTCCCGCGCGATATGATGCAAAAATATTTCGCGAAGCTCGTGAAGGAACTAAACATCTCGTTCGATGAGTTTTTCTCATTCGGCCACACGCGCCTGAATTCGAACGATCCGTTTAGCATGACCATCCTGGCGTTGCGTCTCAGCCGGCACGCGAATGGCGTGAGCAAATTGCACGGCGAAGTGACTCGGTCGCTCTGGAAAGATGTGTGGGCGGGCGTCCCGGTCCACGAAGTGCCGATTACGAGTATCACAAACGGTGTTCATACCAAGACCTGGATGGCACCGGAGTTTGCCGCGCTTTACAGAAAGCATCTCGGTGCCTGGGAAGAACACCTGACCGAGCCCGAGTTTTGGCGCGGCGTTATTGATATTCACGACGCGCAACTCTGGGAGACACATCAAAAACTGAAACGCCGCTTGATTGAGTTCGTCCGCGATCGGGAACGACAGCGCCGTGAGCGAATGGGCGAGTCGCCAGAGTCGATTCGCAGAGTCAACCGCATCCTCGACCCGGAGATTTTGACCATCGGTTTTGCGCGCCGGTTCGCCACTTACAAGCGGGCTACGCTTTTGTTTAGCGACAAGGAACGGTTAAAGCGATTGGTGAACGATCCCACGCGTCCGGTGCAATTTATTTTCGCAGGCAAAGCGCATCCGCGCGATGAAGCCGGCAAGGCGCTGATCCAGGAAGTTTACAGACTTAGCCGCGAAGCCGGCCTAGAAAACAGGATCGTGTTTCTCGAGGACTACGACAGCTACATCGCGCGCCGCCTGGTACAGGGGGTCGATCTTTGGCTCAACCATCCGTTGCGCCCGCTGGAAGCAAGTGGGACCAGCGGCATGAAATCTGCGCCGAACGGCGGGATTAACCTGAGCGTGCTCGATGGCTGGTGGCGCGAAGGCTTCAACGGCAGCAACGGCTGGGCTATTGGTGCCGAGATCGATGATGGCACCACCGAATTTCAAAATGAAGTGGACGCAAGCAGCCTTTATCAATTGCTCGAGAACCAAATCGTGCCGCTCTATTACGCGAAGCCAGACGGCAAACTTCCCCTGGCCTGGCTGCAATTGATGCGCGAATCCATTCGCAGCGTCACGCCCGCGTTTAACACGCAACGGATGGTGAAGGAATACACCGAGCAACTTTATATTCCGGCGGCGGAAGCTCACGAAAATTTTTCCCGTGACGGGTGCGGCCCCGCTGTGCAACTGAGTGAGTGGAAGGCCCAGATGCGCAAGGACTGGCCGCAGGTGCAGATTTCCGACGTCCAAGTGGCCAACAAAGATCGGCAAAGCATCTTGGTCGGCGAATCATTGCAGATCACCGCGTGCGTGCATCTGGGCGCAGTCAATCCGCGACATGTGCGCGTGGAAGCCTATCACGGCGAAATGAACAACGGCGACATCCGCAATCCCACCGCCACTGTCCTGGATCAAAGTCCCGACCAGTCGGGAATGGGCGACGGAAATTACATTTACGAGGGAAGCGTTCCCGCGACTGAAAGCGGCACCTACGGTTTCAGCGTGCGCGTCGTGCCCACGCACCCCTGCCTGATGCAAGTGCACGAGTTGCGCCTCATCACCTGGTCATAGGCGCAAAATTCTCTGGGGAGCACCTCGAAAGCTTTCGGGGTCCCTTTTCGGCAGCTTGCCGAAAAGCTCGTCCGAACGTTCATTGCGCGGGGTTACTGCAAATTCGCGGGAAGTCGAAGTTCGCGGAAATTTGATAACCACCGGATTTCCCGCGCGGCTCCGCGGCGACCGAATACGCTGAGCCCGGGAATGACGCGAATGAACGCGAATAGGAAAGCAAAGAGCAAGCGCGATCGCCTCGGCTTCGCCGCGGTCTGCGATACGCTCATAAAGAAGTGCCTGCGCCGGGTCGCGCAGCTCTCGGCTTGCAGCCACTCCAGCAAATCCGAGTGGGTCCGCTCCAATTCGGCTTTACGGCTGGAGGGATGACGACCTCCCCAAAGAGTTGCCGCAGTAATTCAGCGTGCCCGCCCGTCAGTAGCGCAGTGACCGGCGACGTATCGGAAACAACGATCATCAGCGGCCGAATGATTCAACAACCTTCAAGTCCTCTGCAAGTTCCTGTGTGCTGTAATGAATAGCACGTCATTCGGCATTAGTTCGTCATCCGGCATTCGACATTTGATTCATCCGTGTCGTGGTTTGAATTCAAGCGTCCGCCGCGGCGGAGGCCCTACAATATC
>QHOF01000132.1:5939-6610 GCA_003219335.1 Verrucomicrobiota bacterium
ATTCCACAGCATCTGGTAACTTCAATTGCACATTTAACCATTAACCACCGCCAGCTGTTTCACAACAGCTAACCCGCTGGTCTCGCAGCAAGCGGAAGAGGACTTTTCTTCTCCAGATTTCTTGAGCCGAAGTTTTGAAAGATCTGAACAACCACGGATTTGAACGCCTGCCGAAAATTGCAGGACGTTTGACTCGTTCACCCCGCTCACTCGGCCTTCGGCCTGCGCGCCTGTGTCGCTCGGCGGACTAGTTGCCTTCGCCGAGGCTACGACGCCCAAGGAGACCGCCGCTCCTTGTTGACCTGCATCCGTGTCGTGGTTTGAATCCAAGCGCCCGTCGCGGCGGAGGCCCTACAATATCCATGTCGCTCGCGTCCCGCGCCGGCACTCACGGAGTACCGCTACAGCTAGGCCGCCATTTCCCTGAGTATCTCGCCAATCAAAACAATGGCGCTCCGGGCAATGCATCCGCAAAAAAAACAGAATTCTCGCTTTTCATCCCGATTTAAGGCACTTCTTTCGCCCGGTACTCCACAACGATGCGTTCCAACTCGCGCCGGACGAATTTGATCTGCGGAGCACAGGGTGCCAGTCTGTAGTTCGCGGCAGCTTGCCACAAACAGCCTTCTCCAGCTCTGCTTGTCGAAGCGAACCTTCCCCACAAGTCGCTT
>QHOF01000133.1:0-1405 GCA_003219335.1 Verrucomicrobiota bacterium
AACATTCGCGCAGAATTTCCGAAGCTGCCGATTCTGGTGCTCTCGATGCACGATGAATCGCTTTACGCAGTGCGAGCGTTGCGCGCCGGAGCGGACGGCTACGTCATGAAACACGAGGCGATGGCCAACGTGATCCAGGCAATCCGCGAAGTTTTTAATGGACGCCCTTATCTCAGCCCCGCCATGGCGGCGCAGGTGATCACACAATTCGCCCATCGCCAGGCTGAAGGCGAGACTGACGCAGTCGAGAGGCTCAGCGATCGCGAGCTTGAAATTCTGGAACTGATCGGCAAAGGGAACGAAGTGCGTCAGATTGCGAGCCTGCTGCATCTCAGCCCCAAGACGGTGGAAACCCACCGGGCGCACATCAAAGACAAACTGGATTTAAAAAATTCGCGGGAAGTCGCGCGCTTCGCGCTACAATGGCTCAGCGCACGCGAGGCATAGCCGAGACTTGAAATAACCGGACGTGTTCGATGCGCAGCCTGGGGTAGCACGCGCCTCTCGCGTGTTGGCGAGCGCGTTCTCGCGATCGTGAACTTATCTTGTGAGTTCGCGTCGTTCCCAGCGCAACGAGATTCAAAGAAAAGCCTGTTTCGGCGTGACGCCGAAACCAACACGCGAGACGCGTGCGCTACCGGAGCCGACACACTTTCCCTTTTGTTCGCCTACATCTAGTCGCATATTTCAGGCGATGGCTTCAACGAACCGCGACGCGGTTGAGGAACTGCTTCAGACCTATGGCGAAACCGGCGGCATAAATTATCTCGCCGCCGCCGCCACTCTCCCCTCGCGTCTCGCCATCGAGGCAGCGTGCACCGAGCTGATGAGCTTAATGTTCCCCGGTTTTCGCAGTGAAGCCCTAGTGAGTTCCGAAGACCTGGCCGACACCACGCGCATTCGCATCAGACATTTGCACGCACGACTAAAAACAGAAATCTGCAGAAGCCTCGGCAAAATCCCGCCCGACGAAGCAACCGAAGCAAAAGCCGAAGAGGTCTTGAGCGAGTTCTTAAAGCAGCTGCCGTCCGTGCGCCGCACTCTTTGGACGGACATCGACGCTGCTTACGAAGGGGACCCGGCTGCGAGAAGCTACGAGGAAATCATTCTCGCTTACCCCGCGCTGGAAGCCATCGCCATTTATCGAATGGCGCATCTCCTTTACGACAAGGTGCCATTGATTCCACGCATCATGACCGAATGGGCGCACAGCCACACCGGGATCGACATTCACCCAGGCGCGAAAATAGGCGAAAACTTTTTCATTGATCACGGTACTGGCGTAGTGATCGGTGAGACGACGGAGATCGGCGCGCGTGTGAAGCTTTATCACGCGGTCACGCTCGGCGCGCGCAGTTTTCAGAAGGACGAGCACGGCAAAATCAAAAAAGGTGGAAAACGCCAT
>QHOF01000133.1:1475-3241 GCA_003219335.1 Verrucomicrobiota bacterium
TGTTTTGCTCGCGATGGGTTTGCCGATCGAGCGAGCGCGCTCCGCAGTGCGCTTTTCACTCGGCAAATGGACGACCGCCGACGAAATCAAAGCGACCGGCGACCACACGCGATGAATTTCGAGAATGAAAGCGCGCCAATCCTGTAGCCGCTTCGCTGTGCGAAGCGCAGCGCTGACGCGTTTGGAAAGCGCGCGCCACGCGTCTCACAGAGGCGCGGCTACAGCAGACGAGCAAGAGTTAGATTAAGAATAAGAGTCAATGATTTACCTCGATTACAACGCAACGACGCCGCTGTGCAATGCAGCGCGCGAAGCGATGCTGCCGTACCTTGATCGGCACTTTGGCAATCCATCGAGCATTCACGCCGCAGGCCGCGAAGCGCGCGCGGCCATCGATGATGCTCGCGACAAGCTCGCCGCATCACTGCAGATCAAACCAAACGAAATCATTTTCACCAGCGGCGGAACCGAATCATGCAACTTGGCTGTCCTCGGTCTGGCGCGACAGCGATCCTTGCGCGGCGGGCATGTCATTTCAGCCAAAACCGAACATCACGCATTGCTCAACCCGGTCGAGCATTTGGAAAACAACGAAGGCTTTGAAGTGACGTGGCTGAATGTTTCCCGCGACGGAGTTGTCGATCTTGATCAGCTCGCCAAATCGATTCGCCCCGAGACGCGGCTCGTTTCAATCATGACCGCGAACAACGAGACGGGCGTGATCCAGCCGATGCGCGAAATCTCACAGCTTTGCCGCGAGCACGGTGTTCTTCTCCACAACGACATGGTGCAGGCGTTTGGGAAAATACCACTTGTCATTCCGAGCGAAGTCGAGGAATTCCGCGATGCCACCGAAAAGTTAACGCCACAGCATCCTTCGACTTCGCTGCGCTCCGCTCAGGATGACGGTATCGATCTTTCGCTCGTCGATGCGGCGAGCTTCGCGGCGCACAAATTTTACGGACCGAAGGGCGCAGGATTTCTATTCTTGCGGAGCGGTTTGGCGATCCAGCCAATCATGTTCGGCGGTGCGCACGAAAACGAGCGACGCCCCGGCACAGAAAACGTGGCTGCGATCGCGGGAATGGCAGCGGCCGCCGAGTGGACATTGCGGGATTGCGAGGGCGAACAGGAGCGTGAACGGGAATTGCGCGACGAACTTTGGACGCGAATTTCGGAGAACATTCCGGATGCAAAACAGAACGGCGCAAAGGCGCCGCGTCTGGCGAACACGCTGAACGTGAGTCTGCTCGGGCTCGATTCCGAAATGCTGCTGATCGCGCTCGATCTGGAAGGCGTCTGCGCCTCCAGCGGCTCAGCCTGCATGGTCGGATCAGTCGTTGCGTCGCATGTTTTGCTCGCGATGGGTTTGCCGATCGAGCGAGCGCGCTCCGCAGTGCGCTTTTCACTCGGCAAATGGACGACCGCCGACGAAATCAAAGCGACCGGAGACGCGATGCGGAAAATTGTTGGTCGTTTGGAAACGCGAAAGAGCGCCTATGCCGTTGCTTAGGCAACTCGAATTCGCGTTCGGAACCAAGGATGCCCTCACCTCAATCCTCTTCCTGAGGGAGAGGCGGATGACGAAGTCGCCTAGTGAGGGTCATCTCGTTGGATCAAGCCACGATGTCGATCTTGAATCGAAAGCTCGCGAGATTCTGTACGAGCTGGGCGCGAGCAAACTCGCCAGCGCCATTCGAGTCGAATGGAATTCACGTCTCAAAACATCCGCTGGCCGGGCTGATTATCGCCAGAAACTCATTTCA
>QHOF01000133.1:3454-11388 GCA_003219335.1 Verrucomicrobiota bacterium
GTTGTCCAAATTGCCGTCAGGAGTTTCCGCGAGTCCGCCGGGTGCGTCGCGCTGTTGCATGCCTCGCCTGCTGCCGCAAACATAACGGCGGCAACTTTGATCCGCGGTTTCGGTTGCGGCGCGTCAGGTAGGGCCGGCGCGCTGCGCCGGCCGGACGCCGCAGCGCGGCGTCCCTACCCTAAGCGTCGCTCTCGGTCCCCTCGCCTTTCCCAGCTTTCTCCCTGCGCAATTTCGCCTGGATGAACGGGTCGATATTCCCGTCCATCACATCCTGCACATTGCTGGTCTCCGCGCCGGTCCGGTGATCTTTCACCATTTGATACGGCTGAAACACGTAGGAGCGAATTTGATTTCCCCACGCGATCTCGCCTTTCTCCCCATATTGCCGCTCCATCTCGGCGCGTTTTTTGTCTTCTTCGAGCTGATAGAGTTTCGCTTTCAACATTTTCATCGCGAGCTCGCGATTGCGCCCTTGGCTGCGCTCGGCCTGGCAGGCGACCACAATTCCGCTGGGCTTATGCAAAATGCGCACCGCGGTTTCGACCTTGTTGACGTTCTGCCCGCCTTTGCCGCCGCTGCGGAAGGTATCGATCTCCAGGTCGGCCGGATTAATTTCAATCGGCGCGGTATCGGCAATTTCAGGAACCACATCGACACTGGCGAAGGAAGTGTGCCGCCGCTTGTTTGCATCGAAGGGCGAAATGCGCACGAGCCGGTGAACACCGCGCTCGGTCTGCAGATGTCCATACGCGTATTCGCCGGTCACGAGCAGTGTTACCGATTTAATACCGACTTCTTCGCCTTGTTGAATGTCCACGGTCTGAGATTTCAAACCGCTTCGCTCGATCCAACGCTGGTACATCCGCAGCAACATGTCAGCCCAATCGCATGACTCCGTCCCGCCCGCGCCGGAGTGAATGGTGAGAAAGGCATTGGCTCGATCGTTCTCACCGGAAAAAAACTGGCGCAACTCGAATTCCTCCAGCTTATGAACGAGGCGGTCGTGTTCGGTCGCGACTTCCTTCTCTGCATGCGCGCGACCCGCCGGGTCGCTTTCTTCCGCAGCCAGCTGCTGCAAGGCGCTAAAATCCTCGATCTCGCGTTCCAGCTCTTGGAACGGATTGATCAGCGAGCGTAACCGGGAGACTTCCTCGACATCGGCCTGGGCGCGCTCCCGGTTCGACCAGAAATCGGCCGCGGCCATGCGCCCTTCGATTGCGGCTAAATTTTTCTGGAGCTTTTCGACGTCAAAGAAACCTCCGCAGCTCGCGGACGCGCGATCTCAAATCCTCGGCATCTGGCATGGAGATTTCTGTTGGCATGAGGAAATGTACTTGAATTCACGGCGAATCGCAAAGGCACAAACGCGGGCGTAGTTGGGGTAGCGCACGCGTCTCGCGTGCTGGCGAGCACGTCCTCGCGATCGCGAACTTTCCCTTGCGTCGCTCACCTTCCATGGCTGCGGAAACCAAAGGAAAGATTGTTTCGGCGCGACGCCGAAACCTACACGCGAGACGCGTGCGCTACCCTACTTGCGCGCGGAATCGCTCGACGCCGGTTTGGCGCGCGCCGGCTCGAGGCGAAAAATTGTTTCGCCGTCCTTCATCAGATCAAGGCGATCACGCGCAATCGTTTCCAGATAAGTCACGTCCGTCTTGAGCACGTTGACCTCGCGGGTCTGCCGCGCGAGCAAATTTTGCTGTTCGCTCACCTGCTGTTGCAGATTATCGATCTCCGCGCGGCTCCTCATCAGTTTTTTGTACGGCGGAACAAACAAACTCACGATCACAAGCCAGATCGCAATCACGAGCAGGACGAGAAGAATCCGGTTCAGTCGCTGCCAGATGCTGACTTCGCGACGGGCGCGGAAATCGCCGTAAGGGTGATCCACTTTGCCCATTGTAGCGCCATACATGACTTTGTCACCAAGTTCTTCTTCGATTCGCAACAGCCTTATTGCATTTGGCGATTCGGTCGAGCACGGGCGGATGGGGAGAGTTTTGCTAGACGACGCAAACCATGCTTTCGCGAACTGTGCCTCAGAGATTCCCGTTGGCAATTTGGCGTAGGCACGCATAATCATGAGCGATGATTCGTTTGGCTAAACTGTGCCTGCTTGCATTGGCGGCGGGCGTTTGGGCAGCCACCGCCGCCACGGACACTGCGCGTCTCCCAGCCGCTCAACTGCAAAAAGCCGTCAGAAGTGATTCGATCAGCATCCCGACGCCGGGCGAACTTTTCGCCGCGCTTGAAAAGCCGGGGAAAACAAACTGGTCGGCCCAGTATCGCGAGCCGATACCGATGACGTACCGCAACCGAGCGCAGATCGCGCTGAACCTGGGCGGTTTGGTTGCCGACGGCTTTATCGCCGTCGAAGCAAAGGACAGTCAGCAGGTCAAAAACATCGGGTCGGACATCATCAAGCTCGCAAAAGCGCTCGGAGTCAGCGAGAAGCTGCTTAGCCGAGCATTAACGAATTTGCGGAGAACAACGAGTGGGACACGCTACAGGAAGAACTGGAAGCGACGCAAAACGAAGTCAAATCCTCAATGCAATCGCATGCCGACCAGGACCTCGTAATTCTGGTGACCCTCGGCGGCTGGATTCGCGGTACCCAGGTGGTCACCGGAGCGATCATGCAGGACTACGATGAACGCAGCGCGAAAGTTCTGCGGCAACCGGCGCTCGTTCGCTTCATGCAGTCTAAAATTGATGCAATCTCACCGGAGTTGCGCGGGGAACCTCTGGTGAAAGATGTGAGCGAGCAGCTTGGCGAAATCCAGAAGCTGGTTTCTTTTCCACCGGGCAGGGCGCCCACTGTCGATGAAGTCCGGAAAGTCAACGAAGCCGTTGACAAGGTGATGACGGAAATAGAGAGCAAAGAACTGCCCAAGTGAAACGCCGTCTGCCGATTTTTATCTCGCTCTTTACGCTGGGGATGAGCATCGGCGTGCGCGCCGAGACCGATACCGAGGTGCGCGCGCGCAAAGAAGCGCTTGAGGTTGCTGGAGCATTTTCAAACGATGGTTTTAAGGTCCGAGACGGACATTGGTGCGGGATGCTCATGCCGCACGAGCATGCGCTGGTGGCGGTGAATCTCTACGCCGGAAACCACTACTGGTTCTCTGCCGCAGCCGCGGAACCGGTGAAAAAGATTGCCGTGAGCGTGTATGATGAGACCGGCAAACAGGTGCCTACCGAAAGCTACAATAACGGGGAAAAAGCGGCGGCCGGGTTTTCGGTCGCGAATAGTGGTCAGTACTACGTTTCGGTCGATCTGGTCGAAGGCGAGCAAGGCAGCTTCTGTCTTGTCTATTCTTACAAGTGAACTTCGAGTTCGCGATGATCTCGGTCCACGTTCAAGTATTCAGCATTTCAGAGTAAGCGATGGTTTCGCTCCAGGTTCTATATGAAGGCAATGTGCAAGGCGTCGGGTTCCGCTGGTCGGTGCGCGACGCAGCCAAAGGCTTCGACGTAACCGGGTGGGTCCGTAACCTGCGCGACGGCCGCGTGGAACTTCAGGTCACGGGAGAGGAAAATGAGGTGCGCGCATTCCTCGATCGAATCGCGCAAGGCGAACTCCACTCACTGATTTACAAGCAAACCGAAAATAAATTGGAGAAGCTGGTCAGTGCGCGCGGCTTTGAGATTCGCCATGACTAACTCGGCGGTCGCTGTTCACGGATTAACTAAAATTTTTCACGTTCCGTTTCATCCCACTCGCGAGGTTGTCGCGGTGAAGGACCTTAACCTTCGCATCGAACCGGGCGAGGTGTACGGGCTGCTCGGGCCGAATGGCTCCGGTAAAAGTACAACCCTGAAAATTATTCTCGGCCTAGTATCGCCAACGCGCGGCCGCACGGAAATTTTTGGGCGTGATAGTCGTCTGGTAGAAAGCCGGGAAGCAGTCGGTTTCCTGCCGGAGAATCCATACTTCCAAAAATTTCTCACGGGCGAAGAAACGCTGCGTTTTTTTGGGCGGCTTTGCGGACTCAGAGGCGCAAAACTAAGGACTCGCGTCAACGAATTGCTCGACCTCGTGCGGTTACGCAAAGCGCGCCACCGCCGGCTGGGCACTTATTCGAAAGGGATGTTGCAACGCATCGGCCTTGCTCAAGCATTGATTCATGATCCCAGGCTGGTGGTGCTGGACGAACCGACTACCGGCGTCGATCCGGCAGGCTCGCGTGAGATTCGCGATTTGATTCTCGATTTGAAGCGTCGCGGAATCACGGTGCTGCTTTCCTCGCATCTGCTCGCGCAAGCCCAGGAAATTTGCGATCGGGTCGGCATTCTCGCCGATGGCGTGCTGGTGCGCGAAGGGCATTTGCAGGAACTGATCGCGATCGAAAATCAAACCGAACTTGTCATTGCCGATGCTTCCGATGAACTCGTCAACGAGATCGAATCGCTCGTTAACCGCTCAAGCGCGAAACTGATTGAGCGGCGCAGATCGACGACCACATTGGAGAGATTGTTCCTCGAGGCGACAAAAAATGATGAAGCTCGAATATCGAATGACGAAGGAATGACAAAGCAGAAATGACGAAGAACCAAAACGCTTCAGCGCTTCAACGCTCCGCAGGCCGCCATAGCCTTGGCGAAGGCGGTAACGCTTCAACGTACGCGAAGCGATATCGCCCCTTTTCTCTCTCGCGGATTCGCGCCATCACCACCAATACGCTCACCGAGTTGACGCGGCTGAAGGTTTTTTATGTCCTGCTGGTCTTCGCACTGATTTTGATCGGCAGCTCCATTTTCATGGCACAGTTCTCTTTTCAGCAGGAATTTCAAATCCTGAAGGACGTTTCCCTCGGCGCGATTTCGCTTTTTACGTCGCTGCTGGCGATCGTTGGCACTGCGCGGCTGCTTCCACAGGACATGGAAGACCGCACGGTTTACACCATTCTGGCCAAGCCGGTGCCGCGCTTCGAATATGTGGTGGGAAAGATTGCGGGGGTTCTTCTGTTGCTGGCCATCAGTACCGTCGTCATGTGCGCAGCGTTTGTGCTCGTGCTGTACGGGCGGGAACAAGTCGTGATGCATGCCACGGCGAAGCAGATGCACAGCGCGCCGCCGGGCCAGGTCGCTGATGCGCTGCGCGCCGTCCAATCTTCCGCGTTCAATATCGATATCCTCCCGGGAATTCTGATCATTTACCTGAAAGCATGCCTGCTCGCGGCACTCACCCTTTTTGTTTCCACGTTCGCCACCTCGAACATTTTCACCATCGTGGTCATGGCGTTCATTTATTTTATCGGGCATTTGCAAGCGACTGCCCGCGAGTATTGGCTCCAGGGACACAGCAGCGGCCCGATTACCCGCGTGTTCCTCGCGGTGGTCGCACTGCTGTTTCCCGACTTGCAGGCGTTCAACCTGGTGGACGATATCGTGGCCGGCACGACTATCTCGCTCGCGCTCTTTGCCAAGACCGCCGTGCTCGGGATTTTTTACACCACCATCTACACGCTGTTGGCTGCTTTCATGTTTTACGGGAAGGAATTATGATCCGAGCCGTGGTCGCGCTGGCAGTGTTGATCGCGCTCGGGGCGGTCAAATTGCCGGTCGAACGCAACCTGGCGGCGCTGCATCGGCAGGAACATTTCGGCGGCGTCGAGTTTAATGTCGATCTACGCGAAAAACTTGGCCAGCTCGGCTTCGTGGCGGCGTTGAGCGGGTTTCGAGCCATCGTTGCCGACGCGCTGTTTATCCAGGCGTACACTGCATGGGAAAACACCGAATGGGGCCGCATGTTATTGTTGTTCCGGCAAATCACCACGCTCCAACCGCGGATGCTCCTTTTTTGGGATACAGCAGCGTGGCACATGGCGTGGAACGCGAGCGTGGCCGCCATGAACAATCGGACCCAGCCGCGCCTTGCGCTGCGAGTCAAAGCGCAACGTGAATATTTTGCTTTGGGCAAAGATTTCCTCGAGCGCGGAATAAAGAACAATCCCGATCGTCCCGACCTCTATGAAGCGCTCGCCCGGCTATACAAGGAGAAATACAAAGACCACCTGCGCGCTTCTGAACATTACGCGAAGGCAGCGGCCCTG
Organism: Verrucomicrobiota bacterium; assembly: GCA_003219335.1. Lineage (GTDB taxonomy): Bacteria > Verrucomicrobiota > Verrucomicrobiia > Chthoniobacterales > UBA10450 > Udaeobacter. The sequence continues at coordinate 9,511 of QHOF01000133.1, forward strand.
CCCGGAGCGCCCTCCTTCGACAGACGTTTCTCCGCGTACGAGCTTTCTTACTGCGAGGGACACGAGCGCGAAGCGTACGAGCGGCTGCGCAGCCTCTATGACGAGGGCCCGAAGGAACGGCTGCCTACGTTGATTAAGCGGCTGAAGGTCCTCGAAGAAAAACTTGGAATCCCGCAGGAACAACGAATTCCCGATCAGCCAAACAAAATCGCGAAATAATTAAATCGCCCGCTCGCGAAGACTTTCGGAGTTGAATCGCCACTCGCGACGGCGTTCGGGCGTTAAATTGTTGCGGCGTCCATGCATTCCATTGTAACGTTGTAACTCTTTAAGGTTAACCTGTGTTGTAAATGCGTGTTGCAATCTTCAGTGATATTCACGCGAACCTCGAAGCGCTCGAAGCAGTCCTGGCGGACGCGCGGCAACGTCGATGCACCCACTTTGTGTGCCTGGGCGACGTGGTCGGCTATAACGCCAATCCGCGCGAATGCATAGAGCGCGTCCGCGAACTGAATTGCCCCGTGGTAAAAGGCAATCACGACGAGGAGGCAACGCTTTCCGCGTCTTCGGAACGTTTCAACGAACTGGCCGAGCGCGCCATTCAGTGGACCCGCGACAATTTGACGGAAGAGGACAAGGAATGGCTGCGCAGTTTGCCGTTACAAAGGCAGGTGCACGGTTTTACGATCGTGCACGCCACGCTCGATACACCCGGCCGATGGGGCTACGTTTTTAACAACCTCGACGCCGTCGCCAGTTTCACTTATCAGCGCACTGCCGTCTGTTTTTTCGGCCACACGCATGTGCCCACGGTATTCATTCGAGACCAGGGCGTCCGACAGGAGCGAACCGGACACGTGCACATCGAGCCAGCCGCAAAGTATTTCATCAACGCAGGCAGCGTCGGGCAACCACGCGACGGAAATTGGCGCGCGGCCTATTGCATTTACGATGTTGAGAACAATCTGGTCGAACTGTTGCGGGTAAAATATGATCTGGCGACGGCGCAAAAGAAGATTGCCAAAGCCGGCCTGCCGCAACTCCTCGCCGAGCGCCTGGCCATGGGACGGTGACGCCGCCGCGTTGAGGAGGGACAGTCAATTTGCCACAGGCTTCGCCGCCCGTTGCGTGAGCACAAACTCCGCCAGCGGCAGGTCGCGCGGATAAGTGATTTTGAAATTGAAATCATCGTTGAGAACGAGAAGTACCTTGCGACAGAGTCGCTCGACTGCTGAAACCTCGTCCGTTACCGAAACAGCGTCTGCATAAACGGCGCGATAGGCGTCATCGATCAACTGCCGCTCGAAAATCTGCGGCGTTTGCATCGCGTACAGTTGATGTCGATCCACCGAGTCGGTTACCAGAAGAGCGGTATCTGCGCGTTTTACAGTCTCGTTGACTGGGTCTGCTATGGCAGCTGCGCCGTGAACGCGGCACTGTTCGAAGACTCGCTCGATCTGCTCGGGAGTAACCAGCGGCCGCGCGGCGTCGTGCACCGCGACGTATCGTGCAGCTGCGTCCAGATGTTCCAGGCCGGCGCGCACGGAATCCTGCCGGTATTTACCACCCGGAATGATCGTCCGAACCTTTTTGAAATTTTCATCGCGAACGATCGTTTTGATTTCAGCGTGCCGGTTTTCCCGGCCGACGACGATGATTCCATCGACCGAGCCGGCGCGCTCAAATGCGCGTATCGCGTGCGCGATGACTGGTTTGCCGGCAATCGTCGCGAACAATTTATCGAAGCCCATGCGCTCGCTATTCCCCGCAGCGACAAGGATCGCCGTTAGCATGAGCAAGAAAAGAAACGCCCAACATTCAACATCGAACGCCCAACGTTAAATTCAGAGTGCACCAATTCGGCGTTGGGTGTTCCGC
>QHOF01000017.1 GCA_003219335.1 Verrucomicrobiota bacterium
CGTTGCATCGGCTTACTTTGCGCCGACTGAAACTGCTCGCCAAGCACTGCTTCGGGAGGGATGTTGCGACCGGGATATCTACGTCACGGGCAATACAGTGGTGGATGCGCTGAACGATGTTGCGGCGCGCGAATACGATTGGAAATCGGGACCTCTGTGTCAATTGCCACTCGATAAGCGGCTGGTGCTGATTACGGCGCACCGAAGAGAGAGCTTTGGTGATCCTTTTAGACAGTTGTGTTTGGCAATTCGCGAGCTCGCCCATACGTTTGCCAATGATAGCGTTCACTTTGTTTATCCCGTGCATCTCAATCCCCATGTACGTCAGCCCGTCAATGATGTTTTATCAGGGTTGAGCCTCATCGAGCCGCTCGATTATCTTTCTCTAGTTCACTTGATGAAGCGGTCAACGCTTATCCTCACTGATTCAGGCGGAATCCAAGAGGAAGCGCCCGGCCTGCAGGTGCCGGTATTGGTGATGCGTGACACGACGGAACGCCCAGAGGGAATTGCGATTGGAGTGGTCCGACTCGTTGGAACGCAGCGTTGTCGGATAGTCAGAGAAGCGGAAAAGCTCTTGCGCGATCCTGCGTCACGTGCGGCCATGACCGCGGGAACGAACCCCTATGGCGATGGCCGGGCCGCCAGAAGAATTGTGGCTATTCTTTTAGAGCGTGCGGGCCCGTTGCATGAGAACCGTGAAATGCATTCCCGAGTGAGGGCATGATGATCAAAAATCAGCTGGCGGCTTTTAAGAGAAAAATTAAACTGCAGATCGCCGACGTCATCTTCGATCGGATGATGGGCTCTGTGCCAGAACAGGGCCGACACCCATTTGGCGCGGAAGAGCTCAAATTATTGCGGCAGGCTCTAGTCTCGCAGAATTTGTGCTGTATCGGCGGCCAGATGGTCTCGTCCTTCGAGAAAGAATTCGCGTATACCTACGGCGTGCCGTATGGTGTGGCCTCGACTTCGGGAACCGCCGCTATTCACGTCGCATTGGGAGCTTTGGATCTCAATCCCGGCGACGAAGTCATTACGGCGCCGATAACTGACCTCGGGACAATTATCCCCATACTCTATCAAAATGCCATTCCAATCTTCGCCGATATCGATAACACCTACAACATGGATCCAGCTGACGTCGAGCGAAAAATCTCTCCACGAACTCGCGCGATCATAGTCGTTCATCTATTTGGCAATCCTTGTGATATGGACGCTATGGTCGAGATCGCGAAGCGGCACGGAGTAGCGTTGATTGAAGATTGTTCGCAGGCCCATCTCGCCGAATACAAGGGCAAGTACGTCGGCACCATTGCGGACATTGGGTGTTTCAGTTTTCAGCAGTCCAAGCAAATGACCACCGGCGATGGTGGGATGACGATTACGAGCAACAAATCCTATTACGAACGCATGAAGTTATTTGCCGACAAAGGCTACGCGAGAAAAGGTTGGGGGGCGCGCGCCTATCTCTTCCACGCGCCCAACTATCGAATGAACGAACTCACTGGCGCCGTTGGTCTGGCACAGCTCAAGAAGATCAAGGGTGTTGTCGCAAAACGGCGGGAGCTGGGGGAGCGGTTGAGCGCGCTTTTGTCCGGTATTGAGGGCGTTGTGCCGGCGCCGGTCACCGCGGGCGCCAAGAGCTCGTATTGGTTTTATCCCATCCGAGTTTACGGAGTGGACATCGAAACATTCGCCCAAAGAATGATGCAAGAGAAAGTTTGGGTCATGCCGGGCTATACCGGCAAGCCGATCTATCTCTGCTCGGAGTCGCTAACGGCGAAGAAAACCTACGGCACCTCGCAATGGCCCTTTACCTGCAACAGCGGCGTGACCTATGAGTATGGGGAAGGTCTCTGCCCTAATGCCGAAAAGACTTTGAACCAACCGCTAGACGAGAGCTGGAGCGCGACAAAAGTAGAGGATGTGGCCGCGGCAGTTCGGAAGTCTCTGGCGGCGACGATTTCCGAAAGAGAGGTAGGCCGCACGAATGGCACGGCCCGTTCTGCCGTAGCAAGGAATGCGGAGCCCGAGAAATCGATGCGAATCGCCATTGTCGGATGCGGACAGATAGGGCGCTGGCATCTGGATTCATATAAGAAAAATCCTTCCTGCAAAGTGGTCGCTGTTGCCGATACTGATTTTGCCAAAGGGGATGTGTTTGCTCTAGAGGCAGGCGCTAAAGCATACATTTCACATAGCGAAATGATTGCAAGTGAGCCGTTGGATGGAGTCAGCGTCTGTACGGTCCCATCGACTCATAGAGATATTGTGTTGGATGTTTTGGATGCAGGAATAAACGTATTGTGTGAGAAACCGCTGGCGATTTCGGTTCGCGATGCAAGCCAGATGTTAAAACGAGCAAATGACAAACGCCTGCTCTTGCTCACGGCGTTTAAATTGCGTTTCCACGACGAAGTGGTGAAGGCAAAAGAATTGATCGATAGCGGCCGCTTGGGTCATATCGTAAACTTCCGCTTAATGTTCGGGGGCTATATCAATATGGCCGGAACGTGGTACGCACAAAAAGAGTCGTCCGGTGGGGGCGTGCTCATGGACAATGGGCCTCATGCCGTAGACCTGATCCGATTCCTTTTTGGTGATGTTCGCAGTGTTGTGACTCACGCCAGCAATTATCAGAATCTAGGCGTTGAAGACACTGCGCAACTCACCGTTTGCATGGTGAATGGAACCGTTGGCAATATCGATCTGAGTTGGTCCAGTAGCATTCCGGCAAGCACTTATCTGGAGATCTATGGGGAGGATGGTGCCGCTTTGTTGGACTGGGAGGGAATCAGCTATAGGTTCAAGAACTGGACCCAGTGGAAAAGGACCCCTAATCCGGTAAACATAAAAGAAGCCTTTGCTCGTCAAATTAATCATTTTCTGGATGCAATCAGGCACGAAACCTCTTTAGTCACTACGAACGGCGATGGCTTAAAGTCACAAATTCTCATAGAAGCAGCATACGACTCCATAAAACGAGGAACTAGAGTCAGCATCAAAGATCTAGCAATTGAATCAAAACCCGGGCACAGTAGATTACCGGCTGCCTCTACACACTGAATTCCGACTGGCTTTAACCATAAGAGTTTTCATGCTGCATTACTGGCTCCGCCGATACTATAGGTCTGGCCGTTCTACCTGGAGCTTCTCGGAACTCATTTGTGGACGTTGAAACGGTCCATGCGACACGGCAATAATGATCCACAAATGGCGGTGGTCGATCGGCGCGACCAACGCGAGGGAACAAACGAATCTATGGCCGCCCAGCTTGAGACCGAAGCAATTCAGCAATTCATAATCAGATCGTATGCTGCAGCACGGCAAAGCGACGGAAGAAAGTTACAGTACCGTTTTTACATGGAATCACGACCAATTTGATTAGCTCTTAAAAGGTGCGATTGGGATGAGACCGTTCAATTAACGCTCAAGTATCTGCATGATAAAAATGAAAAGGTTTTGGAAGCAGGTTGCGGCCTTGGCCGAGTGGTCAAATATCTTCACGATCGTGGCTTTAAGCAGATGTCTGGCATAGAAGTCAATAACGCAACGGTTGACTTTCTAAACACGTTCCATCCTGAGCTTGATATCAGACAGGGCAACATTTTGCGATTGCCTTATCCAAATAATACTTTCGATTCGAAGTTGTGGCGTTGACGCTCAGTTCAAATATATAAAGTATGCGAAAAAGACCGAACCCGACGAAGTCTTTGTTGCATGGCAAGGGTTTTAAAACGGCTCTAGGTCTTAGAGAAAGAAGTCCGGAAGCATGAACCTTTGGCGTGACCATGACATCATGCTATCAGCCGACAAAGATATTGTATTCTGAGTGGAGCACCCAAGATTTCATGGTAAAGACCCCGATCAATAAACCGTAATCTCTGTCCATCCTTCTTATTAAACAAATGAACGTTCTCGTAGTTTTCCCGACGGCTGTTCCCGGCGCCGAGGCAGTCGTTTATTGGAAGCGGCATGTTACAAGCTCGGGTAACGAGAACTCGCCGATCACGGGATAGATTATATCGATTCGCTTCAGAATCGAAGTGGAGAATTTTACGCGAGCTATGAAAAGCCTGGCCTGTATTCTCCGGACCGGGAGATCAGCTGGGCCGTCAAGTTTTTTCTCACGCGCAATACCTTCGCGATTGGTGAACCAGATCAGCTCAGCAGTAAGTACGAATGGCTCAAGGAGAAACGATGCATGAGTTTAAAGACACAACTATGTTGGAAGAGGACTTGTGTATTCCTTCTAGGTGCCGCAGCCGCTCTCTTGATCTCCTGTTCTTCCGGGGCGACCAGCTCCTGTACCCCCGAACAGTCATTCACAGGCTTGCCACCCATCACCGACTTGGGTCCCGGGCAAACCTATATGGGCGAGGCCGGCGGATTATATCCAAACAGCAGCAACGACATGCCGGCGGACCATCGAGCCGCGGGCGAGGCGATCGCCCGCGGTATGGTGCCTCTGAATATCGACGGTGCCTACGATCCAACGAACGGACGTATCGTGGCGGTGAATATCGGAATCTCGCTCACGGTATTGGTCTGGAGCGGATGGATTCTTGGCGAACCGAACTACACAGAGCAATATCTGGTTAATCGGATCAACTCCGATCCGGCCAAAAATCCGAAGCTCCAGCTAGGCAAAATTTTCAACACAGCGGACGTCCGCTGGGACACGAGAGACCCTGGCAACCCGTACTATTGGACCGCCAATCAGATGCTCGCCAAACAGGAGATTACCCCTGCGCAAGTACAGATCGCCTGGTTCTATCCGTTCCCCCTCATCAAAGGGCAGAACGGTGGGGACTATAGCTTTCCTGCACATCAGCGTTGGACAGCCGGAGCTTGGAAGGAATCCCTCCGTGCGCTGAAGCAGGTCTATCCGAACCTCAAAATGGTTTACCTCGGCACCAAGCACCACACCTATTACCCACCGAACACACCGGGGGCAGTGCAGGATCCGTCGCAGCATGATGTGGCGTGGTCAGTGAAGTGGCTCATCGAAGACCAGATCAATGGCGAGCCTGGGCTCAACTATGATCCTTCCAAGGGATCTGTGGTAGCCCCGTGGATTGCATGGGGACCGTATTTTTGGTCTGATGGTCCGACTCCCAGGGCCTACGACGGTTTTCACTTCGACTGCGGTGACGTCTCCAACTTCCTTGCGCGTGACGGCGACTTTACGCATCCGGGGAAGTTTGGCATCGAGAAAGAGGCCGGACTCCTCTTTGATTTCTTCCGCACTGATTCGACCGCGACTCCCTGGTACTACGGCTCCGGCAGCGCCAGATCCTGAGATGAATGCCAGTGAGGACTCAACGGAGAATTTCACCTTCGAGTGAAGACGCAAGGTTCGTTGCCGAGTGCTCAGGCAGCTGTTTGCAACAGACCTATCGCAACATTGAACTTATTGTTGTTGATGATGGATCGGAAGACAACAGTGCGACGCGTATTGCCGGGGAATGACAGAGCGCTCAGTTTCTGTCAGGTGCCGTCAAGCCAAGCCTTTAATCAGAAGTTATGATTGGGTGTGAATGTGATGGAAACCAACGTTGATCCCAATTTCCAGGTGCCTACGTACATGGTCTATGCGGCGATTGCAACGATTGTACTGCTAATCTTTAGCCCCTGTTTACTTATCAGCTATGGATTTTCAGACGATTACAACCTGCTGTTAAACGCACTTCTGCCGAATACGGGCAGTATTTGGAAAGTGGCTCTGAATGACGGGCGAATTCTGTTTGCCCCTTTGGCAGAACTGTCACTACAGTTAGCGGGTAACATTGAAAATCTGCGTTTTGTGCGAGCAGCGGGTATTACTGCGATCGGTCTGTTTGGTTTGCTGGTATTCACTGTGTTACAACACAACCTGTACTGCTCCCGCTTGCGCGCCAGCCTGACCACACTCCTGATTGTAACTAGTCCAAGTTTTCAGGTGATGGGAGCCTGGACCGTGTACGCAGTCTACCTCTATTCAGCGGTGTTTTCTCTCAGTAGTTTTATGGTGTTGCAATGGGGCCTGGACACAGCATGCCAGGCAGCAGCTCAACTCCCATCGGATGCCACAACCTGGCAGCGCTGGCAAAATCGGCAAACACTAGTTCTGGCGATTGGTTTGTCAGGTGTACTCTTGTTTGCCAGTCTGGCCATTCATCAATCTCTATCGATGTGCTACTGGTTTGGCGTTGGAGTTTGGGTGCTGGGCCGGTTTGAATTGAAGCGGCGCTCCTGGTCGCAATTGATTTCGTTTAGCGTTTTCTTTTTTGCCCTGGCACTGTTCTACTTTGTGTCGGTGAAACTCCTGTTCCCCTCCGGCTCCCGACTGGCGCTCTCTCTAGATTTTTGGCAACGCTTACGCTGGTTTCTGAACCCTAACTTAATTGGGGCTCTGAACTTGCCCTTCCTTTCTCGACGCAAACTGGTTGGCGTGATCGAGTTGCTGCTGCTCATACCTGGTATGGTGCTGGCGCTTCGGGGTAGCCTACACCGGAAGTTGCTGGTGATGGCAATCCTGGGAGCGCTGTTGCCGATCGCCTTTTTGCCCAGCCTGGTCGCAGCCGAAACCTATCAAGCCCACCGAGCTAGAACCGCTATGGATTGCCTGGTGATTGTGTCAATGGTGTTGGCTTTTCTCGGTCTGACAGATCGGCTTAGAAAGTCCTTTCTGCGCTGGCGGCCATGGGTTGCAGGTGCTTTGATCGTGGGTTGGTTGGTGCTGGCTCAATATCATATTCTGAGCGGTTTCGTGATTGCCCAATCAGTCGAATTGGGGCTAGTGAAGGCACAACTGAGTGAATTTGTGCAACGACAGGCTGGCCAGAAAAAGCAGCTGCTATTTGTGCAACCTGCCTATGGAACCACCAAATCTGGTCTTTATGCGAGAGATGAATTTTGGGCTGTCTCCACAGCGGCTCCTTGGGCGCTCCGCCCCATGATTATTCTATTGCTGGCCGACTTACAAGCCAAGTCGCTCAGAGAACTCGCGCTGTTGCCGGTTAAGACTGCATTTGAGAGACCTCCTGAGACAGAGGATTCGACGTTTGTTATTGATATGCGAGCGATCGACCGTTATCGATAAGGACTCACCCAGCGTTGCAACAAGGCCTTACCAAGGATGCCATTGGGCCGGTCAGATCGGCGACGATTGTTGCTTTGACGTTACTGTCATCAAATATGCAGAATGTGTAGCTTGGTTACTCTGCTATCTCCAAAGCTGGAAGTATAAACTGAAAGTTCAGGCAATATTGTTAGAGATCGGGTTATGGTGCAGACGTTTTGCAAAAAGGTCAAAAGGTCCTGAGCTAGGAGGGGGCAACGCTATCTCCGAAAAGTTGTCGAGCGACAGCTCTGGAAGCAAGAAGATGAACCGATGGTCCGCCCAAGATTAAGCCAAAAGGTTGGGATTGGAAGAACTGCTACCAAGCGAGAAGGATTTGATAGAACCGGCGTTGCAGGAAATCGTGCAGAAGCTTCTGGAAGCAGAAATGGATGAAACCGTCGGGGGCACAGAAGAGTGAGCAAACGGCGGCACGAACGGGCTACCGGAGTGGATATTTTACAGTCAAGGATTGATAACGCGAGTGGGGAAAACCGGAATTGTGAATGCCGCAGGATCGAGCTGGACGGTTCAGCACGGAAGGGTCAAGTGGCATTTAGCGTGTAACTCCAAGGACCACAGGGAAAGCACATTGAAGCCCGATTGGATGCCGTCAAAGGCGATACGACCACGGCCATGTCGGCAGCTTAACCGCATTGTACCACCGCATAAGGATCGGACACATTGAAGCCAGATTGCGAACTTGGGAGAATCCTTTGCATGAACACATTCGATGAGAAACCCAAACTCGTCAGTATTGTATTACCCGTATACAATGGCGCGCGCTTTCTAAATCAATCTATTGATAGCTGTTTGCAACAGACCTATCGCAATATCGAACTTATTGTTGTTGATGATAGATCCGAAGACAACAGTGTTGACATCGTCAAGTCTTACAATGACGATCGCATAAAACTTATACGTCACCAGATTAACAGAAAGCTTCCAGCCGCACTGAACACGGGTTTTCAATACACATCCGGGGTCTATTTAACCTGGACATCGCACGACAACTACTACGCTCCGACGGCTATCGCCGAAATGGTCAATTTCCTTGAAGAGAACCCTCACATCCATTTTGTGTTCACCGATGATTATTATGTTGATGAAGCAGATCAAATTCTTGGTGTGGTCAAAAGAGGTCCGATAGAGCAGTTGGCGGCAGTGAGTTGCCTGGGAGGCGGCTTCCTCTATACGCGTAGCGTATATGAAAAGGTGGGTCCTTACAACGAGCGAGCATTTCTGGCCGAGGATTATGACTACTGGCTACGCGTGTCAGCCCACTTCACTCTGGCTCACTTGGGTCGCCCTCTGTTCTATTACAGACAACATCCGGAGTCGCTGACGAGCCGATACGGCGGAGGAGAGACGATCGAAGCCGCTGTGGCCGTGCAACGACAGGTCTCTGGCAAGAATTTATGGAGAAATCGGGTGCTGCTCAGTCAGGGCCATCTGAAAGCTGCATCCGCCTTTTATGAGACGAACAGGCTGACATCAGCAGCACGTAATACCCTTTCGGGTATCGCCCTCAATCCCAAGTGTCTTTTAAATCGCCGTGCTCAATTTCTCGTGGCCCGGCTACTAGCAAAAGCGGTACTCCCTAAGCCAATTTGCCGCTGGATCAGCGCACAACAGCGGCGGTTGAACTGTTGGCCGCCAGTAGGATGGGTGCAGTTTGGATCCTTCCGGCGGCTCCAGCCCGTCAGCCGGGTTTTCGGTCTCGATCGCGGGCAATGCATCGACCGGTACTATATCGAGAGCTTCCTCGGCCGGTGTGCCCAGGACATTCGCGGCTCTGTGCTCGAGGTTGGCAATAACGCGTACACGATGCGTTACGGCGGCGCGCGTGTGACCCAATCGGATGTCCTTCATGTCAAGGAAGACAATCCAAGAGCAACCATTGTAGCCGATTTGAGTTCCAGCAACTCTATTCCGTCAAATAATTTTGACTGCATTATTCTTACCCAGACATTGCAGTTCATCTACGACTCACGAGCGGCAGTTCGTACGTTGCATCGAATTTTGAAGCCGGGTGGCGTCTTATTGGCAACGATGTCGGGCATCAGCCAAATCAGCCGCTACGACATGGACCGCTGGGGCGAGTACTGGCGATTCACAAGCCTGTCGGCGCGAAGACTTTTTGAAGAGGTTTTCTTGCCGGCGGATGTCACTGTCAGGAGCTATGGCAACGTGCTTGCTGCCAATGCTTTTTTGCACGGCCTCGCTACGGAAGAACTGCGCCAGGAAGAGCTCGATTATGACGATGCCGACTATGAGTTGCTGATCACGGTCAGAGCGGTAAAAGCTAAAGAGAATTCATGAGAATTCGCGGAATCGGTAGACTGCAGCGGATCGCGCGGCGGGTCACGAACCTGGTTGTCCCAAGAGCGATAATTCTACTTTATCATCGCATCACCGAATTGCCGTCCGATCCGCAGTTGCTTTGCGTCACGCCGCAACATTTCCGGCAGCATCTCGAGGTGTTGTGTAAAAAAGGCTATCCGCTTAGCCTTCAGCAAATCGCGCAATCGCTACGCGATGGAAAGAGTTTGCTCCGTAGCGTCGTTGTTACCTTCGACGACGGCTACGCGGACAATCTCTATAATGCCAGGCCGCTGCTGAAACGTTATGACGTGCCTGCAACGGTTTTCGTCACCGCGGGCTATGTCGGATCCGACCGGGAGTTCTGGTATGACGATCTGGAGAGGATCTTTCTCTCTCCCGGGCGCTTACCTGAAGTACTGCGGTTGAGCGTAGAGGGCAAGCCCTACCAATGGGAGCTCGGTCCCGCGGATGATTACGACAACGAGACCTATCGAAGTTGCCGGGGCTGGAATGTGTCTCGCAAAGAGAACCCCACCATGCGCCACCTTCTTTATCGTTCCATCTCCGAGATCTTACGACCGTTGCCCGACGCGAGACGGCAAAACATATTGGATTATCTAAGACAATGGGCCGGCGTGAATACAATCCAACGACCCACGCATCGCACGCTCTCGGCCGACGAACTAGTCAGGCTCGCCAACGGGGGCTTGATCGAAATCGGCGCGCACACGGTAAGCCATCCGGTGCTCGCTGCGATGCCTTTGGATTTGCAGAAAGAAGAAATCTCTCACAGTAAGACGCGTCTGGAAAAAATTCTCGGCCGTCGGGTTAGCAGTTTCGCCTATCCTTTTGGCGGGCGCTCCCATTACACGGACGAAACCGTCGCCGCGGTGCGGGAATTTGGATTTGAATCGGCTTGCTCGAGCTTTGCCGGGACCGTTTGTCGCGGCACGGACCGCTGGCAACTGCCGCGCTTTCTGGTTCGCGATTGGGACGGCGAGCAGTTTGGGCGCTATTTTGAGGGATGGATCAATGGTTGACCGCTCGCTCCGCATCCTTCAGGTCAGTCCTTCGGACAGCATCGGCGGCGGACATATAATTCCCTGGAACCTGTTTCGCTCCTATCGCGCGCGCGGACATAATTCGTGGCTCGCCGTCGGATCTAAGCGGAGTGATCATAGGGACGTGTTGGTCGTTCCTAACCATATGCGCGCGACGCCATGGAGTCGCTTCTTCGGGGCACTGGGACAGAAGTGTGAGCGGTTTGAGAGTAAAGTGCCAGGTCTGCGGCGAGTGATTCGGGCTTGTGAGCATCCGTGGCGCGGAATGGAGAGCCGGTTAGGCATCGAGGATTTCAACTACCCAGGAACGCGCCAAATCGTCAATTTGACACCGCAGAAGCCAGACATCGTTCATTTCCACAACCTTCACGGCGGCTATTTTGACCTGCGTGCCCTCCCATGGCTGAGCCAGCAAGTCGTAACGATCTTGACCCTGCATGACGCGTGGCTGCTCAGCGGCCATTGCGCTCACTCGCTCGACTGCGAGCGATGGAAGACCGGTTGCGGACGGTGTCCTTATCTGAGCATCTATCCGGCCATTCGCCGCGACGCCACGCACTACAATTGGCGGCGCAAGCAGAGAATCTACGCCGGGAGCCGGCTCTACGTGGCGACCCCGTCTCAATGGCTGATGGATAAAGCAGCGCAGTCGATACTTGCCGCCGGCACGGTCGAAGCGCGAGTCATTCCCAATGGCGTGGACCTGTCTGTTTTTCATCCGGCAGACAAACGCTGGGCCAGGGTATCCTTACATCTTCCCGAGGAGGCACAGATCATTCTTTGCGCCGGCTTTCGGATGCAAACCAACATCTGGAAAGATTATAAAACTGTGCGGGCGGCGATCGGGCAAGCCGCCGAGCGTCTCCAGAAACAGCGCGTGATGTTGATCGCCCTCGGCGAAGCGGGAGCCAGCGAACGCATCGGCGAAATGGAAATACGATGCCTGCCATATCAAAAAGATCCCGCCGTCGTGGCGCGCTACTACCAGGCGGCGGATCTCTATGTCCACGCGGCTCGAGCGGACACTTTTCCCAGTTCAGTCCTCGAAGCACTCGCCTGCGGCACGCCGGTGGTGGCAACCGCGGTGGGAGGAATTCCGGAGCAGGTGAAGGGACTGAAAGTCTCCAGTTCCAGCGATGCACGTAGGGACGGAAATCTCTACGGGATGGACAAAGCTACGGGGCTTCTGGTCCCGCCGGCGGACGTCGAGGAAATGGCTCGCGGCATCGAGCGACTGCTCGAGGCCGATCTCCTGCGCCGCCGCATGAGCGAGAATGCGACAAAAGACGCGAGCGAGCGGTTCGACCTCCAGCGACAGGTCGACGAGTACCTGCAGTGGTACGAAGAACTAGTGCAGCGCGCCGGCGCTGCGCGCAAGATCGCAGCGGGAATTCGCTGATATGTGGAACGGCGTACGAGATATTGCCAAGGCAGTTGTGAAAAAACCTTTGAATGCCCTCGGGTTGGATCTGATCCGATTTAACCCCGTCAGGTCGTCCCTGAGCAACTTCATGTGGATTTCTTCATTCGACATCAACACCGTGATCGATATTGGCGCGAACACCGGCCAGTTTGCGATGAGGATCCACGCAATCGTGCCCAATGCGTCAATCTTTTCTTTCGAACCGTTGGAGGAGTCCTTTAAGCAGCTGCAGACCAACCTTGGCTCGCTGCCGAAGTTCCGGGCCTTTCATTGGGCGCTCGGTGATAGCAACACGACGGAAGCCATCCATCGAAATGAGTTCGCGCCCTGCTCTTCTTTGCTGCCGATGACCGAGGTGCATAAAAAAGCGTTTCCTCACACTGTGCACGAGACCCGTGAAATCGTGGAAGTCCGACGTCTTGACGACGTTGTCGCCGATCTTTGCCTCCAGGATAACATTCTCGTGAAGATTGATGTGCAAGGGTACGAAGACAAGGTGATCCTGGGCGGCGAACGGCTCATTGGCCGCGCCAAACTGATTGTAGTGGAGGTGAGTTTTCAAACCCTCTACGAGCGCCAGCCGCTATTTGATGAGATTTACCGTGCTCTTCGGTCCAAAGGTTTCGCCTTTATCGGACACTTAAATCAACTCAGCAGCCCGCTCGACGGGACCGTGTTGCAGGCCGACGCCATCTTTCTCAGAGAATCATCGGCAGATCAGGATTAGCGAAATGAAAAAGCGCTCATCACCGGCATCACTGGGCAGAACGGCTCCTATTTAGCGGAACTCTTGTTGGCATTATTCGAGAGCTTGATAGTGGAAATCACCGGATGCCTATGTTTTGTTTCAAGCGGAGCCACGAGGAAGACGGCGACTCATGGTGAAACGGTACTGAACAAAATTTGAGGAGAATAGATAGAATGTCCGGCAGAATGACAGAAGTATCTTCTTTTCCTGACTTCCGCGAACCGACTGTTGTCATTGAGCCCCGTAAGAGTCTCCTTCATCTCGATCTGAAGGCGATATGGGAATATAGGGAATTGCTCTACTTCCTGGTGTGGCGAGACTTGAAAGTCCGTTATCGTCAGACCGTCATCGGTATTGGGTGGGTCGTCCTTCAGCCCGTGCTGACAATGGTTCTCTTTACGGCTGTCTTTGGCAACTTTGCTAAAATTCCGTCCGACGGAGTGCCGTATCCCATTTTCACATACTCAGCCCTGCTGCCCTGGAACCTTTTCGCCAGCTCTCTAGCTCGAGGAACCGAGAGTGTTGTAGGGAATGCCCAACTTATTTCAAAGATTTACTTTCCGCGGCTCCTTCTCCCGATTTCCGGTATTTTGTCGCCCACGGTCGATTTCGCCATATCCTTTGTCATCTTTGCAGCAATGATGATTTGGTTTCGGACTCTACCCACGTGGGGAGTCCTCGCCCTCCCGCTCTTTTTGATTCTGGCCCTATTAACAGCTCTCGCAGTAGGACTTTGGCTTTCAGCGCTTAACGTCAGATACAGGGACGTCGGCCATACGATTCCGTTCTTGGTCCAATTGTGGATGTTCGCTTCGCCCGTCGCCTATCCGGTAAGTCTGGTTCCGGAAAGGTGGCGCGTTCTATATAGCCTCAATCCCATGGCAGGAGTCATCGAAGGATTTCGCTGGGCTTTGCTCGGGAAGGAGAGCCCAGACTTTGAAGTGATTATTATAAGCTCTATGATGGTAACGACCTTGCTGATTTCTGGGGTCGTCTTTTTTAAACATACCGAGCGCACATTTGCCGACGTGATATGACGAATTTCGAGCGCAAGGCAAGCGTTTAACGTCAAGAACCAACGATGAGCAATATCGCCATTCGAGTCGACGATCTCTCTAAACAGTACACAATCGGTCTGGCTCAACGGCGTCACGATACGCTGCGCGATCAGATTATGGACAGTCTGCGGTCCATCTTTCGTTCCAATGGCCATGGTTCCGCATCCGGCCGTAAGTGCTCAGGCGCATCGAATACCATCTGGGCGCTTAAAAATGTTTCGTTTGAGGTAAAGCACGGTGAGGTTGTGGGTTTGATCGGAAGAAATGGTGCCGGAAAGAGCACGCTTCTCAAGATTCTTTCGCGCATCACAGATCCCACGACCGGAAGAGCAGAAATTTACGGACGGGTCGGGTCGCTTCTTGAAGTGGGCACTGGATTTCATGGAGAGCTCACAGGTCGCGAGAACATTTACCTTAATGGCGCCATCTTGGGCATGAGGAGAGGAGAGATCGAAAACAAATTCGATCAAATCGTCGCCTTCGCAGAAGTCGAAAAGTTTATCGATACCCCGGTCAAACGCTACTCGAGCGGCATGTATGTGCGGCTCGCATTCGCGGTTGCCGCGCATTTGGAGCCTGAGCTTTTGATTGTTGATGAAGTTCTGTCAGTTGGGGATGCGGCATTTCAGCGAAAATGCCTGGGAAAGATGAGCGATGTCGCCAGAGAAGGCCGGACCGTGTTGTTTGTCAGCCACAATATGCTTGCCGTTAAGCATTTGTGTGGTAGAGCTTTGCTTCTGGAAGGTGGTTGCACGGTTGCAGATGGTAGTTCTGAAGTGGTCATTGGAAAGTATTTCGACAATATCTCGACATGCAATTCTACTTCTCTCGGCGAAAGAACCGATCGCGAAGGGGATCAGCGGCTCAAATTTCTGGCTTACCAATTACTGGATAGCTGCAGGAACGAAGCGCTCGCTTCGGTTAGCGCAGGGCAGGACCTCAGCATTGCTTTTCGATACGAATCACAGAATCGCGAGCCTCTGAAGAACGTCCATGTGGCGATTGGAATAAACGGCAAATACGACGAACGGTTAACTCATTTGTCAACAAATGTTAGTGGCGAAGACTTTGCCGAAATTCCGTCCAAAGGTGTAATCATTTGTCACGTTCCCCGTCTTCCGCTTCTACCCGGTAAATACTCATTTAACCTGTTTTCAACGGTGTCGGGCGAGATTTCTGATTGGATTCAAAACGCCGGAGCCTTCGAGGTCGTATATGGTGACTTTTTCGGCTCGGGTAGGTTACCGCCTCAGGATGGAAGCAGCTTCTTAACAGAACACAGTTGGGAAGTAAGATCTACGTTCTAGATCAATACAACCGGCACAATCATCGCTGGTCGGAATGTTACAAGGACTGACTCGCGGGATGGCAGATCTGAGACGAAAAGTGAGTTGGTTACATCTCGGGTTTCTGAGGCACGTCCATGGCGAAAAACCCATCCCTCTATGGTACTGGGCATTCTCTCGCCGGTTGGCAGGAATTTTCAGCTCAGAGCCGGATCTCCTATTTCCGCCTTACGAATTCCTTCGAAGCACCGGAGAATCGCTCAAGGTAGAGGAATTAAAAACGTTGCTACTGAACGACACCCTCGGGGAGTGGACATTGGACGCGCAGACCATAATCCTTGTATGGGAAATTCTCCACCGTGAGAAACCACGGCTGATCGTAGAATGCGGAGCCGGCATCAGCACTTTAGCCCTGGCTCAGTATGCGGCAACGGCTTCTTCCGATGGGGACCCGTGTTTCATCGTTTCATTGGAGCAGGATTCCGAGATGGCTCAATCTATCCGTGGGCGATTGAGCAAGGTTGGCTTGGAGAGTTTTGTACAGGTGGTGCATAGCCCTTTAGATGCAAATGATAACTATTCTTTACATAATTTTGAGAAAGTGTTGGCTCGACTGCCCCGGAAATACATAGATTTTCTAGTGATTGATGGTCCCCAGGGTGCAATCGGCTGCAGGTTAGAGACACTTCCCATGTTGCTCGGACATTGCATGGAGGGTGCGAAGTGGTTTTTGGACGATGCCTTTCGTGACGGAGAAATGAGGATTCTGCATCAGTGGTCTCATCTTGCCAGCATTGAGGTTGAAGGAATTTATCCGATTGGTAAGGGATTAGGAGCCGGTTCCGTACGACATACACCGCGTGTTACCGGTCATTGAAAGCGATGCAGGGCTTAGTGAGCATAGTTATACCTGCCTTCAATAGAGGCTTTATGATTCGCGAAGCTTTGGAAAGCATCCTGAGGCAGACGTATCAGGACTGGGAAGCATTGATTGTCAACGATGGTTCGACTGATGACACGAGCGAAGTTGTCAAAGAGTACAGGAGGAAGGACTCACGGATTCGCTTGATCGAGCATGACAGACAAAGAGGTGCTCAAGCAGCTCGAAACACAGCTCTGCGCGCCGCCCGAGGCAAGTGGATTGCTTTCCTGGACTCCGACGACCGATGGCTTCCAGATAGCCTGGAGGTAAGGTTGAAGGCGACAAAAAAAGGGTCGCAAGTAGTGCATTCAGAATGCTATGTTTTCGAAAGAGAAGGAGATCTTGAGTTATTCGCTGTGCCACCGCTTAGAGGGCATGTCTATCGCGAATTGCTCCGTAAGCCCGGTCCTATGTTCCAGGGACTGTTAATTTCAAGGGGGGCTTTTGCTCGTCTCGGTTACTTGGATGAGAAGATTGTCGCGTACCAAGAGTGGGATACGGCGATCAGGCTTGCCAGGCACTACTGTTTTGAGTTCGTGGCCGAGCCAACCTTTATATACGATTGCCGCCATGCAGATACTATTTCAAAAGACTCACTTAGAGAAGCAGTGGGATATGAACAAATCGTAAATAAACATCGCTGGTCAATTCTCCGCCATTTGGGGCCAAAAGCTCTGGGACATCATTACCAACAAGCTGCGTTTTTCTACCTTAAGGCGAAGCGCGTGAAGCATGCGAACCGCTGCTCAATCAGGGCGGCCATGTGTTGGCCTTTTAGGTCGGGGCTAGTCTCCGGGGAAAAAAAACATTTTCTAAAACTAATGACGAAGAGATGGACTCATGCGCATCGGAATTCTTCCTAATCTGAATCCTGCCGCGGGTGGTGTGTACCAATACAGCCAGAATACTCTGCACGCATTGAACACCTGGAGGGAGAACGGATGTGAAGACCAGTTTGTTCTGGTCACCAATGATACGCATCATGCGTTTTCGGAAGTTCATTGGGAAATAGAGCCGCTTCTAAAGCGCTCGTTGACAGATGAGCTGTCAGACGGAATCCGTCGAATGCTGGGAGACGGACCTCACCGTGACGCCTTGCGATGGATACGAAGGCAGCTACTTGCATTTAGTTCAAAACCTATCAACAGGCTTCCCGGTCCCGACGTTGTTCAACGTCGACCTGATCTGCGGAAACGGTTTCTACGCTCGAAATTGGACTTGCTATTATGCGCTTACCCAACGCCGGTCCCATTTGAGACCGAAATGCCGTATGTCATGGCCGTTCACGATCTTCAACATAGACTTCAACCGAAATTCCCGGAAGTTTCAGCAAATGGTGAGTGGGAGTATCGCGAGTATCTTTTTCGCAATGGATGCCGTTATGCAACACTGATCTTAGCCGACTCAGAGGTAGGCAAGGAAGACATTCTCAACCTCTACGGGACTTATGGAGTAACCGCCGATAGAATCAAGGTTCTACCTTATTTGCCTGCGAGCTACCTAACCGTGGGCGTCTCGGAAGCAGAGCGGGAAAGAGTTCGAAATATTTATGATTTGCCGGACCGGTATGTGTTCTATCCGGCTCAATTTTGGCCTCATAAGAACCATGCGCGTATCGTTCAAGCGCTGAGGCTATTGAAAACGGAATCCCATATAGACCCTCCTATTGTCTTCTGCGGATCGCATAACGGGGAGATACGGGAGAGGACCTACAATGAAGTCATGTCGCTCCGCTCCGGTCTCGGAATTGACCGCGAGATACATTGCCTTGGATATGTTGCCAACGAAGATATGTCGGCGCTCTACTCTGGAGCCGTCGCCTTGATCATGCCGACCTTTTTTGGTCCTACGAACATCCCAGTCTTGGAAGCTTGGGCTTTGGGCTGCCCGGTTCTGACTTCCGATATTCGGGGCATCCGTGATCAAGTGGGTGATGCCGCGGTTTTGGTAGATCCACGGTCAGTGGAATCTATAGCTGGAGGTATCTACCGTCTTTGGACCGACGAGAGCCTGCGACGCACTCTCGCAGACGCAGGGCACTGCCGGTTATCTAAATACACTCCCGACGATTTTCGCAACCGTCTGATCGAGATTCTGGAAGAAGCAAAGGATCGTGTTCGCTCCAAGGCAGACTAACAGGCTGCTGAAAAAAGGTATTTCATGGTTCGACAAGCTCACCATGAGCGGAAAATTGTCAATGATTTCAAATTCTCTCCGTTCGTCCTGAGCGCGTCGAAGGATGAAGGGACGATTGTTCAGTAGCCTACTAAAGCCTTGAGCCTTCAGATCCAGGAAGGGTCGCTATTTTCATGCAACATGTTGAACAGATTGCATGTGACGAAAAACCGCTAGCTTACATTATCCGGGCAGAAATGAGGCCGGCCAAAACCACTTTCGTGACGCCGCCGGAGTTTAAACAGCAGGTAGGATTCGTTGTTTATCCCGCGGGCGGGGCAATTCAGCGTCACGACCATCGACCCCTTGTGCGTCATCTGGTAGGCACCTCGGAAGTCTTAGTTGTCCAAAATGGGCGTTGTGAAATTGACATCTATAACGATAATCGGCAATTGGTTGCGACTCGCGAGCTTCGTCGTGGCGACATTATGCTGATGGTCGGTGGCGGACACGGTTTTCGGATGCTGGAGGACACAGTTTTTCTGGAGATCAAGCAGGGTCCGTATACGGGCGAAGCCGAGAAGCAGCGGTTCTAAGAGTAAAAAACGGGAGCATTGGCTGACTTTCGGGCTTTCAAATCTAGAAACATGAAAAAGGTAGCGTCATGACTCGCACAATGGAGGGTAGAATTAATTCTTGGAACCGCAGCGCCGCGGAGCTGTTTGGCTGGAAGAAAGAGGAAGCCATAGGCAGAATCAGCCACGATCTTCTGCAGACGCAATTCCCGAAACCATTGCAAGAGATCGCGAAACGGACGATGGGAAGGCAAGCTGGTGCATACCACTCGAGACGGCCGCCGTGTGGTGGTAGAAAGCCGGTGGATTTTGGATCTCGCCCGACAGGCCGGAGCGGTAGTTGAGATTAACCGCGCGCTCTACTGATCGCGAAATTGATCCAGCAGCCCGCACTGATAACTATAGCGTAGAAATCGGAAAACAGGAGCCAGTACCGGCAGGTAAATTGATGAAGGCAGGCGACCTCCTACCAAAGATCGCCAGGCTTCATGCTCCAAGCTCCACGCTCGATAGCATGGGTGAACGAATGATTTCCGTGAATGAACCACTTCTCGGCCAGCGTGAGTCAGAGTACGTCGCAGACTGTGTACGCACGGGCTGGATTTCCTCAGCGGGGCGCTACATTAAAGAGTTTGAGAACGGGTGGGCTAGTTACTGCAGTCGCCGTTATGGCATTGGCGTCACTAATGGGACGGCTGCTTTGCAAACGGCGGTGGCGTGTCTAGGGCTAAAGCCCGGGGACGAAGTCATTATGCCGACTTTTACGATCATCTCCTGTGCTCTTGCTGTTGTTTACAGCGGCGGCGTCCCGGTTTTGGTCGATTGTAAGCCACCGACATGGTGCATGGACGTGGAGCAGGTCAAGGACAAGATCACTGCGAGAACGCGCGCGATCATGCCTGTGCATATATACGGCCATCCGGTGGATATGGATCCGATTTTGGATTTGGCTGAAACGCATGGCCTCGCCGTTATTGAAGATGCGGCAGAAGTTCACGGGGCTGAATATCTGGCTGGACGCGGGACGACTCATCCTGCGTGGCGTCGTTGCGGCAGTTTCGGAACTCTAAGCTGTTTTAGTTTTTATGCCAACAAACTTATCACTACCGGTGAAGGTGGCATGATTCTGACGGATGACCCAAAACTGGCTGACAAGGCTCGTTCTTTCCGGAATCTTTGTTTTCAGACCGATCGACGCTTTCATCACGAGGAACTTGGATTCAATTTTCGCCTGACAAATCTACAGGCAGCGCTTGGTGTTGCGCAGTTGGAACGGATTGAAGAAATTATTGCCCGCAAGCGTTGGATTGGCCAGGAGTACAATCGCCGCCTCGCCGGCATAAAAAACCTGCAGTTGCCGGCAGAAGAACCCTGGGCTCGAAATGTCTATTGGATGTACGGTGTGGTCCTCTCCGAAAAAGCTGGCATGGACACGCCTGCTTTTGCACAGAGGCTAAAAGAACGGGGAATAGAGACTCGGCCTTTTTTCCTGGGATTGCATGAACAGCCCGCTTTTCATCGAAAGGAGCTGTTTGTAGGCGAGCGGCATCCAGTGGCCGAGCGGATTGCGCGTCGCGGTTTGTATCTTCCTTCCGGCCTGGCGTTGACTGAAGAACAAATCGTCACCGTCTGCGACGCGGTCTCCGAGGTGCTTTCGTGAGCGAGATCTTCGGATCCGATTATGCCGACGCTTATGATCTCCTCTACCGGGATAAAGATTACTCCGAGGAGACGCGGTTGATCGACCGCGTAGTGAAATCGTACACAAACGGGCCGGTGCGCCGTGTTTTGGACCTTGGGTGTGGCACGGGAAACCATGTGCTTCCGCTGGCGCAGCTGGGATATGAGGTCGTGGGAGTGGACCGCTCCGCCGGCATGCTCGAGGCGGCGCGTAAAAAAGCCGCCGGTGCGGCGCTTGACGGCAAAGCCACCTTCCACCAGGCAGACATCCGCAGCTTTCAGGTGGAACCGTCCTTCGATGTTGCGTTGATGATGTTTGCGGTGCTCGGTTATCAATTGGAGAACCAGGACGTGCTCGCCGCGCTCGGCACCGCTCGAAAGCACCTGCGGTCGGGTGGCCTTTTCGTCTTCGACGTTTGGTACGGTCCCGCTGTCCTAAGCCAGGGCCCCACCGAGCGCGTTAAAGTGATTCCAACGGAGCGCGGGCAAATTCTCCGCGTCGCAACCGGCGAGCTCGACATCGGCCGACATCTCTGCAAGGTCAGTTATCGGCTATGGAAGATAGAGGACGGGCGTTCAGGGGACCAAACAGAGGAAACCCATGTCGTACGGTATTTTTTTCCCCTGGAGCTAAAACTTTTTCTCGAATCTGCCGGATTTGCTTCGCTCCGGTTGGGGGTATTTCCCGATTTCGATCGTGACCCCGATACGAGCACCTGGAACGTCTTAGGGGTGGCGCGCGCGGTGTGAGTTGGTCGAACTGCGTGTCCAACCCGCTTCAGGGCGCTAAATTTCATCGGAATGTGGCGTTCGATGTTTCTCATAACGGCCGGGCATCTGTCCACACGATCTGGGCGCTGAAGGACTTTTTGTCGCTC
>QHOF01000134.1 GCA_003219335.1 Verrucomicrobiota bacterium
CACTCCGGCCGCCATATGATCGCGGCGTGCCGGAGAAGAAGGAGACGCGCGGCGCCAGCCGATACGACGCGGTCATCGCGACCTTTGTTGGATTTCTCGCTTTGTGTGTTTCCGGTTACACCGCTTACATGCAACGCCAGCAGGTGCGCGCGGCGGTATGGCCGATCCTCGAATACCAGACGAGCAATGCGCCCGACATTCATTTCACCGTCGCCAACAAAGGAGTCGGCCCGGCGATCATCAAAAATGTTATCGTTAGGGTGGATGACCAGCCGATGAAAAATTGGGCAGAGGTGCTCGAAAAACTGCTCGGCCCCGGGAAACATCCAGGGTCTGAAAGTGACATAAGCGGCCACGTGTTCGCGCCCGGTGAATCATTAACGATCATGACGCCGCGTAAGGACGATGGTAATGCGTTCACTTTCGATAAAGCTGATCCGCTTTGGGTAAAGCTAAACAAGGGCCGCGATCGCGTGACGGTCCAGATCTCTTACAGCTCCACGCTCGGCGAATGCTGGACTTTGAGAGGCGGGCCGGGTCCCGGCATTATCACCGAGATTCGTCGCTGTCCGACTCCGTCTGCGGTGAGTTTCCAGCAGTAGTTAATTACAGAGGTTGGTAGCCTTTAGTTGAGAGTTGAGAGAAAAACATGGAAATAAGGAGAGTCGGTTCACAAAATTCTACGGAGGGACCCGCGGAGTGGTTCACAGGAAACGTCCGAATTGATCCTTTATTTGAAGCATCTGAACCGGCGCGTGTGCGCGGCGCGAGCGTTACATTCGAGCCGGGTGCACGCACGGCGTGGCATACGCATCCCCTGGGTCAGACGTTGATCGTCACTTCCGGCCTTGGCTGGGCGCAGCGCGAAGGCGGACCGATCGAGGAAATCCGGCCCGGTGATGTCGTTTGGTTTGCGCCTAACGAGAAGCATTGGCACGGCGCTACGCCGAACAGCGCGATGACGCACATAGCCATTCAAGAAGCGCTGAACGGAAAAGTGGTCGATTGGATGGAGCACGTCAGCGATGAACAGTACCGGAGAACAGCGGGCGCTTGAAGAAAACGCCCAACGCTCAACGTCCAACATCCAACGTCGAAATCAGCATGGATCGTAACCTCCTTCGCTAAAGCTACGGCGAGTCAGGAGCGGCTAATGATGCGAGCTCTTCTCGATTACTGTAGCGGCGGGTAGAGAGTCCTACTGAGGCGACGACCGAATAATATGACAAGAAGGCCGCCGCTGGCGGCGATCGCTGCGTGCATTGCCCAAAACTGCGCCGGCGTCATCTTCTCGTAGAAGCCGCCGATCCAGCCAATCAGGTTGTTCGAAACAAACAGACTCATGAAGGCGAGTCCCATTAGGGTGGCGTTCACTTTGGCCGGCGCGGCGCGCGAAACCAACGCAAGAAGCGTGGGCCAGTAGTAGAGAAATGAGATTCCCAAGCCTGCGCTGTAGAGGAATGGCCAAACCGGGTGCACCGACTTGTTGCCCGAAACAAAAATTGCAGCGACCAGGATCAGGTTGCTCGCAGCGGCGATCCAGGCGCCGCTTCCGATCTTTGCCAGATCGTCCGGCTCGCGATGTCGCGATGCCTGGCGGCGCCAGATCCAGAACACCAGCGGCACGCACAAGACGCTGGAAACCGAGTTGATCGATTGGAACCAAGGCACCGGGATTCGGAAGCCGCCAACGTCGAGCGCGACATGCTGTTGAATCCAGATCGAATTGACGTTGAAGACCTGATAGAACGCCGTCGACTGGAAGATGGTGAGAATTATCACGACGATCAGTGCGCCGACGACGCGCCGCTCGGCGGCCGTGAGTCGGGTGCCTTCGAACTTCCGCCGCTCCACTCGCGCAGGCAGGTAACGATATCCATAAAGATAAGTTGCGAGACCGAGCAGCATGAAGATTGCAGCGATCCCGAAGCCGTAGTGCCAGCCATAAACTTGTGCGAGCAGACCGCAGAGCAACGGTCCAATGATCGCTCCGATATTGATTCCCGTGCTGAAGATGACGAAACCGCGGGTCCGCCGCACTTCGTCGTCCGTCGGATAAAGAGCGCCCACCTGCGCTGAAATATTGCCCTTCAGAAAACCGGAGCCGATGACGAGCAGCAGCAGCGCGAGAAGGAATGATTGGTCAAAAGTCATTGCGATATGACCGGCACTCATCGAGAGAGCGCCGATCACGACAGCATTGCGCTGTCCGATCCAACGATCGGCGATCATGCCGCCGAGCAGTGGCGTGAAGTAAACGAAACCGGAGTAAAGACCGAAAATCTGCGACGCCAGCGCCTGCGTCGAGAGTGGGCCGACGACCGATTCCACCGCCGCTCTGAACGCGGAAAATCCTCCGATGTGCTCGACATGTCCTGGCAGCAACAACTGGTTCACCATGTAAAGGACGACCAGCGCCGCCATTCCGTAATACGAAAATCGTTCCCATGCTTCGGTAGCGGCGAGAAAGAAAAGGCCCTTTGGGTGACCCATGAAGGTCGGGGCGCCGGCGCGCGTCGGCGTAGCTTCGGCTATGATCATTATTTCGTCAGAACTCGACGGCGGCAGCCCGAATCACCGCGGAGCCCGGGGAGACAAACGAAAAATGGCAGCATGCAATTTAGCGGGCGCTTGTCTTCAATTGGTCGTCGGCCAAGCCCATCGTGCGCAGGAACGCATTCCAGCGCGCGTCTCCGTGAAGGCTCGCGAGGAACGGATCTTTGCGCAAACCGGCCAGACCCGGGTCGTGTTGCCGGCGTGCGCGCTCCAACCATTCGAAAGCCTTATCCTTGTCGCCGCGATACGCGTAAACCTCGGCAATCTGATACGCAGCCGTTTCGGCGTCATTTTTGATTAACTCGGCGAGCGCCGCGTCGGATTCTTTCACTTGCCTTTGCCCCCAACGCGCGCAGCTCACAATGAGGAGTCGGCACCATTCACCCGCATCGGCTTGGGCCTCGGTTGCGGCTTCCTCGAATTTATTCTGTAGCAGATACGATAAAGCGAGGCCGGCATGCGCCCACGGCGCCGCCGGATTCAACTCCACCACGCGCGGGAATTCGGCTTGCGCTTCGGCGAATCGTTTCGTGGTCGCGAGGTTAAACGCAAGAAATGTCCGGGCTTGCGCGCTAACCGGGTCCAAGTCGACTGCTTTACGATAGAGTTCGATTGCTCGATCCACGTTTCCGCGTGCTATCTCGAGATTGCCCGCTGCGATCACAACGTTCGGATCGGCCGGAGCAAGCGCCAGCGCCCTGCTCAATGTTTGAGCCGCCGCGTTCCAGTTAAAATCGAAATTGGTCTCGATCGTCGCCCGGGCTAGCAAGCCGTTAGGCAAATTCGGCTCGATCGACAGAGCCCGCGCCACGGCGTCACGTGCGCTGGCCAAATGCGCGTCGAAGCGCTTTTGTCCTCCCTCGGTTGAAAACGCGGCAAACCAGAGATGCGTCTGCGCGACTCCGGCCCATGCCAGAGCAAATCCAGGGTCCAGCGCCAGCGCGTGTTCATAAGCATCCAGAGCTTCGCGCGCACTTTTTTCGGAGTGGCGATTTTCAAAAAAGCGGCCCTGGAGATAATACTGATGGGCCTCGACGTTTTTCGTCCCGCCTTTTTCCGCTGCCTGCACTTCCGCTTGAATTTTCTCTTTCGCCGTTGACCCGGCATCTGCTCCGGCGAATCGACCGCGCAATTGTTCGACGATCGTCTGGGCGAGTTCGGTTTGGACCGCGAACACGTCTTTCAAGTTACGAGTGTAATTTTCCGACCAGAGTTCTTCGCCGGAGTCGGCGCGAGTGAGCCGGGCTGCGATCCGCACCTGGTCTCCGGATTTGCGCACGCTTCCTTCGACGAGATGGGCTACGCCGAGTTTTTGTCCAATCTCCTGCGCCGTTGCGTTCTTGCCCTTGAATGAAAACGCCGAGGTGCGCGCGGCCACGTGCATCCCTGGAATTTTTTGCAGCACGGTTAAGAGCTCTTCGCTCACGCCATCGGAAAAATACTCGCTCCCTTTGTCATCGCTCAGGTTAACGAACGGCAGGACGGCGACTGATTTCTGATCGGGCGCATTCGTTGGAGCGGCCGGGACTGCGTGAGCTGACACCGACTGCTGATTCTTATTCGAGCGCTGGATCCACCACCAGCCGGCAACAAGCAACGCGAGTATTATTAGAACAGCGGTCACCGCCAGAGCAGGCAACTGCGATTTTTTCGAGGCGCGGGCTTCGCTGCGTGCGGGTTTTCCGCCCGATTCCCACGGCAAAACGATCCGGAACAGTTCCATCGGCAGTTTGATGTTCTTCAAATCCGCGGAACCGAACTTTTCGAATCGCGCCTCGAGCGCGTTGCGAATCTGGCGCTCCACATCCATCGAGACACAAATCCCGCCCGCGCCGGCGAGCGCTTCAATTCGAGAGGCGATGTTCACCCCGTCGCCATAGACATCGCCGTTGCGATGGACCACGTCGCCGATGTGAATGCCGATCTTAAGTTCAATCCGCCGGTCGCGCGTGACGTCATGGTTGCGCTTGGCCAGGGTGCGCTGGATTTCGATCGCGCATTGCGCCGCTTCCAGCGCGCTGTCGAATTCCACAAGGAACGCGTCACCGATGGTTTTGATTTCCGTGCCGTGAAAGCGCGGAAAAATTTCTCACAGCAGGTGGCGATGTTCTTCGAGCAGCTGCAGGGCGAGTTGAGCATCGCGCTGCGACAGCGCGCTGTAACCCACCATGTCGGTGAACATAATGGCGGCCAGTTTGCGTTGTTCGACGTTTTCGGAAAGCACGAACGAATTAAAGCAGAGCGCGCCCGGAAAGAAACATCGAATCCTCCGAGGTCAGTTTATCTCTGCCGGCGCGGTTTACTCTCCGATTATCTTAACCAGCACGCGTTTGCGGCGGCGCCCGTCGAATTCGCCATAGAAAATTTGTTCCCACGGCCCGAAATCAAGTTTGCCTTTGGTGATCGCGACGACGACTTCCCGACCCATGATCTGACGCTTGAGGTGAGCGTCGGCGTTGTCTTCGCCGGTCCGATTATGTCGATAGGCGGTGGTCGGTGCGTGCGGAGCTAGTTTTTCCAACCACGCCTCATAATCGTGATGAAGTCCGGACTCATTGTCATTGATGAACACTGAGGCGGTAATGTGCATGGCGTTTACGAGGCAAAGGCCCTCAGTCACACCGCTGCGCTGAACGAGTTCTTCGATCTTCGACGTGATGTTGATGAATCCGCGTCGATCCGGCACTTCGAACCAAAGATGTTGAGTGAGCGATTTCAATGTCGGTCGAAAGAATACCTATTTCTTAGGAAAGCAGCCACAGCGGATCGGGTAGTGGCGGCCCGGAGCCCTCAAGGGGAGGAACGACTGCTGTGGTTTTCCTGGGTTCCTGATTTCCTGATCTTGATAAAGTGATTGGAGATGGGAGTCAGAGCTTAGTTTTGTCGCAAACTGCCGATTGTAAGCTTTGATCCCTGGCTGCTCCGTTCAGGGACGCCGTTGGCGTCGTGCGGCTACTGGGCCAAGCCGAACGAGTCGATGTTGCCGTTCACCGTGGTTGCGTATATGCGTCCACCGGCAACCGCGACCGGCGTCTCGTTCGCGCCGCCCAAGACCAACGTAGCGAGTGGCTGGCATCCGTCAGTACATGTAGTCGGGTACGCGAGTACGTCACCCTGCGTGTAGATGAAGTTGAGCGCGCCGACATAGACGACGCCGTTCGCGATCGTCGGCGTGAACAGCGTGACGCCCGACGGCGCCGACGTCCATTCCCGAGGTCACATAGGCGACTCCGTGGGCGGTAGCAATCGCATGCCCCCCCGGAGAGGGTGCAACAGTGCCTTTCCACTCGAGGTTACCAGTCGCCGAATCGAACGCGTACACCGTGCCCTGATAGTCGGCCACCAGCACAAACCCATTGGCAACCGTCGGTGCCGCAGCCGGAGAAAACTGCGTCCCAGCAATCCATAAGGGAGCGCACGGTGTGGTGCAGCTCGTCGGGAATGCATACACGCCGCGGTCCCCTGATACGAATACCCGATCGCGTGATACCGCCGGCGCGAAATTCAAAGGATCAGTTAGCCGCGGCGGGTTGACCCGTGCCGACCACAGCTGGGTGCCGGTCGTTGCGTCGAAGGCATACACGCGACCGTCATATCCGCCGATGTAGATGCTCCCATTGGACAAGGTCGGAGGCGAGTTCGTTCCCAGTGTGCCTACCGGTACGGCCCACGTAGGCGTGCACGTCCCCACACAATTCGTTGGGAACGCGTACAGGTTGCCGTCGAGCGATGCGGTGTAAACGTGCCCCCTCCAAACTGCGGGATCCGAAAATGTGCTGAGCCCGGTGTAGATCCAGCGGCTTGTGCCGGCATCGGCGTCCAGCGCCGTGAACGTCGTCTGCGCTTGGGAGGCAACGTAGAGTACGCCGCCCGCGAGGGCAGGGCCACTGAGCGGGGCAATGCCTGTGCCGTTGCCCGTCATGAACTGCCATCGGAGTGAAAGCCCGGCGACATTTGACCGGTTGAGAGTGCGCTCGAAGGGATCGAACATGGTGTGACGAGCGTTGAAGCCGTACTGTGGCCACCCGGGCCCAGGCCCGGCATTTGGCAGGGCAGACGCGAGCATCGTGAGCCCAGCGGCGAAGAACGCTCCCGCGCAGAATTTTCTTCCACTCAGGTGCATGGCACGAGGGTCAGGCAGCGAGGCTCCTCTGTCAATTGGAGGAAAAGGGATTCGGGTGGGCAATTCGGCAAAGCGCATTGGACACACCCGTTGAGAAAAGAACTAAAGTTGACCATCAATTTCGTATTCAGAAGGAGTCAATCATTTGCAATGTCTCGCTGCTGCCACGCTTCCTTTTTTCATGGTTTTGCAGGCATGGCATTGATTTGCGGATGTCATATGGAAAAGGTCAGCGACGAGCAACACCAGCGCTGCTTTCAGCGCAGAGATTACAGAGGTCGCAGAG
Organism: Verrucomicrobiota bacterium; assembly: GCA_003219335.1. Classification (GTDB taxonomy): domain Bacteria; phylum Verrucomicrobiota; class Verrucomicrobiia; order Chthoniobacterales; family UBA10450; genus Udaeobacter. The sequence goes on from QHOF01000134.1 coordinate 6,966, forward strand.
GCAAACCAAAATGAACTCTGCGTGCTCCGTGCCCTCTGTGGTTAATTCGACTAAATCTGATAACTAAGCGCGACGGCAGATTGCGTTGCGTAATAAAGGGGGCAATCGTCAAGGATGCATCCAACTACGTACAAAGCGAAAGCTTACTCCGCCGGCAGTGCGACATCGCCGCTGGTCTCCACGAACATCAACCGTCGCGAGCCAACCGAGCGCGATGTGCAAATCGAAATTCTGTTCTGCGGCATCTGCCACTCCGATCTGCATTCTGTGCGCAACGAATGGAGCGAGTTCATGGCCACGAATTACCCGATTGTCCCCGGTCATGAGATCGTCGGGCGCGTAACCAAAGTCGGCTCGGCAGTGACCAAGTACAAGCCCGGCGATCTCGCCGCGGTCGGTTGCATGGTCAACTCGGACGGCACCTGCGCGCACTGCAAAGCTGGCCTTGAACAGTTCTGTCCGAACATGATCCTCACCTTCAACTCGCCAGACAAACATCTCGGAGGTTTTACCTACGGTGGCTACTCCGACAGCATCGTAGTCGATGAGCGCTTCGTTCTGCGCGTCCCTTCCAATCTCAAACTCGCCGGAGCTGCACCGCTGCTTTGCGCCGGGATCACGACGTACTCGCCGATGCGCCACTGGGGCGTCGGCAAGGGTAAGAAAGTCGGCGTAGTCGGTCTGGGCGGGCTCGGCCACATGGCGGTAAAATTTGCTCACGCCTTCGGAGCCCACGTTGTTGTCTTCACTACTTCGCCTCACAAGAAAGAGGACGCGCTCCGCTTGGGCGCCGACGAAGTCGTTGTCTCGCGCAACGCCGACGAGATGAAGAAGCACGAGGGCAGCTTCGACTTTATCCTCGATGCCGTCTCCGCCGATCACGACGTCAACGCGTATCTCAATTTGCTGGGCGTCAACGGCAATCTTACGCTGGTGGGCGCTCCCGCAGAGCCTCTCGACGTCCCGGCGTTCAGTCTCATCGTGCGGCGGCGCAGTTTCTCCGGCTCAATGATTGGCGGCATCGCCGAAACGCAGGAAATGCTGGACTTTTGCGGCGCGCACAACATCACCGCCGATGTCGAAGTCATTCCTATTCAGAAGGTGAACGAAGCTTACGAGAGACTGCTCAAGTCCGATGTGAAGTACCGTTTCTCAATCGACATGGCTTCACTCAAATCGGAGTGACGAACGCGATACATCCGGAAAACATCTCGTAAATTGTCTGTCATGTTGAGCGAAGCGAAACATCTCTGTCTTTGCTCTCGGGAACCCGATGCACGAATGATCCGAGATTCTTCTCCCGCGACTGCGGGATCAGAATGACATTTGTGGAACGGTTGAAGGGAGAAACGATGCAAAAGCGCAAACTTGGAAAAACTAATTTGGAAGTCTCAGCCGTCGGGCTGGGCTGCATGGGGATGAGCTTTGCGTACGGTCCGCCTGGCGACAAACAGGAGATGATCTCACTGATTCGGTCGGCCGTTGAACACGGCGTCACATTTTTTGATACCGCTGAAGTTTACGGACCGTTCACAAACGAAGAACTCGTGGGTGAAGCGCTCGCTCCTTTTCGCCGCCATGAGCCGCGCGAATTATAATTTCATGCCTGTTCCTTGGCGGACGCTAGTAAAAGCCGCTGGTGTCATTGTGCTCGCTTTGCCCGCAATTCTGCGCGCCGAAGACGGCGTCGCTGAGAA
>QHOF01000118.1 GCA_003219335.1 Verrucomicrobiota bacterium
CTACAGCTTCGCCTACCCCAACGCCTACCGCTACTTGCCAGGTGACCTACGCGACAGCTACCGGCACTGGCACTGTACTCGCCGGAGGCACCGATATCGGCAACCACTGCGACGACTGCTTCACGCAGATCGATCTACCTTTCCCAGTGAACGTATACGGCGCTCCGGTTTCAGTGGCGTATCCCGCGTCGAACGGCGACCTGCACTTAGCCAACCCCGGAACCAAGTCATTCGCCTACATGCAGTGTGTGCCGGTAAACCCTGATCCCCCAGACGGGCCGTTCCTCAATACCCTGTTTCCGTACTATGGCGACCTGCGTACCGATGAGACGGATATCTGCCCAGACTGCGGTATCTTCACGCAGACGCTGGGAAGTGCGCCTAACCGGCAATTTGTGATCAGGTGGAAGACCACCTACTTCACCCCCCCTGTTGGTGGCGATAACGCCGAGTTCGAGGTACTACTGACCGAAGGCTCGGATACGCTGTCGGTGATCTACGGAGCGAGCGCCGACACCGGCTTGACAGCAACCAGCGGCATCCAGCAAGATGATTTCATCGTGTTCACGTCGTTCTCTTGCTTCGAACCCACCCTGACGGAAGGCCTACGGGTGGATTACATACCCACAGGCTGCGGGAGTCCCACGCCGACTCCGACGGCCACAGCTACAGCGACTCCGACATCTACTCTGCCGCCGCGGACAACGCCTACACCAAGGCCGCGCCCCACACCGCCGCCCAGGCCCTGATTCCCGGGACAAGGCTAGTGATTAGTCTGTAGGGGAAGCTGACAGCTTCCCCTGCAGCTTTTTTAATCTGCAAGTTCGGCGCTTGCCGATGCCCGAATGAGTGCATAGCGCCCAGCCTGCCCCAACCCCATATGGGGTGGAGCCGGCGGGCGCCGAGCGACATAGACGGGCAGGGCCGACAGGCCAAGTGAGCGGAGTCAAACGCCCTACCGACGCCACACGTCTTGGGAGTCTGCAATCGCGGTGTCTGCGTTTGCGGCCGGGCCGAACCGCGCCCCAAGATATTTTTATCAAGTTCAAAAATAATGTTGACACGCTTTGGTGGATGTAGATACAAAGGGGATTCCAACCTTGGAACCGAAGGAAATTAAAAAAACGCGAAAGAGAAAAATCGCGTTGATACGTCCTTGGGCGTTTCAATGAAAACCACCATTCAGCCTATACTCCATCCAATGAAAAAGAAATCCACATCCCAACGTGTCCGCCGTAGCCTCTCGATCCGCCGTAGTCCCGCGCCTGCGGGACGAAGGTGGCTCGGCGAAGGCGGGTTCTTCAACCTCCGGGCGCTGCTCGGATTAACTCTCTGTTTGTTCGGAGTAGCCCTCGCAATCTTTGCGGCTAGGGACGGCGTGCTGTCCCGAAAGCTTTTGGGAGACGCCGCGGCGCGGCCTGCTAACCAGCCCGAGCGCTACATGCCTGTACCGGGCGGCAGTTTACAGAGTGAATCTGCTCGTCTGGGACAGTTGGAACAATACTGGTTTGATCGTTTGACATTTCCTACTGGCCGTTTTGACCCGGCGTGGGTGCGCGCCGCGGCCACACAACATGCGCGGATGCAGCGTGGCGTCCCGGCCGGAACTTATGCAAAGATCAACCCGGCCAATCCCCTGCGTCTTACCACGACTAGTTTTACTGCGCTCGGTCCGCAACCGGAGCGGATGACCGGTTGTTCGGGTTGTTTTAATTACACGACCACCGAAGGGCGAGTTAACGCGATTGCAGTCGATCCAACGACGACCGTCAATGGCAGTATTGTGGCTTATCTCGGGGCGGTCGGCGGCGGTGTGTGGAAAACGACCAACTGCTGCAGCGATACGACTACATGGAGCGCGGTGACCGATGATCCGCTGATTTCCACCATAGCCGTTGACAGTGTGATCATTGATCCCAGCAATCATAACACCATCTATGCACCCTGGGCAGCCAGGGTATTCTCAAATCCACCGATGCAGGCGCCACCTGGACAGTGCTGGGCGCGGATGTGTTTGGCATGATTTACACCGAGCCTCCGGGTGAGTTCCCACAATACAACGCAGTAGGTAAAGTCCGCGTGGACCCTAACAATAGTAGCAAGGTAGCAGCCGGCACCAAGCAGGGTGTCTATTTCTCATATGATAGCGGCGTCAACTGGACGGGCCCCTGTCTTACTAACAGTTTCAGCACGCAACGTCAGGATGTTACGGGCCTGGAGTTAAGCGATGTGGGTGGAGGCAATACTCGGATCATCGCAGCGATCGGTACGCGCGGGTTCCCAACATATGTGCAGTATGATCTGGGGAAGAATGGAGCAAACGGCATCTACAGCGCCACGATGGGATCGAGTGGCTGCCCCAGCTTCACCTCAATCGCCAGTAATGCCAACGGGTTCATCTTCGGTAATCAGGTGCCCGGCAGCCCGTACACGACGGGTGCGCCCATGAATGCCGGCAGCGGCACACCTTGCGACTATCCAATTGTTGGTGGGACCGGAACCTGTGATAGCAGTACCAACCAGCTCGGACGCATCGACATCGCAGTCGCGCCGGGTAACGCAAATTACATCTACGCACAGGCGCAATCCATCGTTTGGAATAGCAACACCGGTTGCGGCAGTACCAACGGTTGCCAGCTTGGTGCATGGGCTACCACAGATGGTGGCACGAGCTGGACTTACATGGAAGGTTCTCAGGGCGGCTCCCTCAGGAACTGCACTGGTGGCCAGGGCGACTATCCCCAGAACTGGTACGACCAGGGAGTCGCTGTTGATCCGAACGATCCGGACCGGGTTTTCGTCGATACGTTCGAGGTCTGGCTGGCGACGCGCACGGGAACGGTATGGACCGATACCACCTGCGGTTATTCCAGCGGGGGCCCACTTCCTGTGCACGTGGATCAACATGCGCTCGCCTACGTGCCCGGCTCGTCCAGCATTTTGCTGCTCGGCAATGATGGCGGCACGCACGGAACTACCAATGCTGACCAGAATCCTCCGACCTGGTTCAACATGGACACTGGGCTAAACACTATCGAGTTTTACTCCGGCGACATCAGCGGGAACTTCGCCAGTGCTGCCTCTCCACAGGCGAGCGGTGGAGCACAGGATAACGGTTCTGTCTCGGTCACCTTTGCCGGAACACCAACTGGACCTGTGTTATGGCAGTTGGGAGTAGGCGGTGATGGGTTTTACTCGCGCATCGATCCCGTAGGCACAGGAACAAGCCTTCGCTTTTTCCAAGGTAACAATGGGGGCGCCATGAGCCGTTGCGTTAGTAATTGCACCAATCAGTTTGCCCCATGGGTCCCCGTCTCGGGCGGCTGGCTCAGCGACACGAGGTCTTTCGTCATGCCATACGACCTTTTCCACGGTGGTATTCCGGGCGGCGATGACTGCCCGCCAGCCGGCGTTCCCGGCGGCTGCGGCCATCTTAATGTTGGCACGACACGCGTATGGGAGACTATTCACGGTGGGAATGCTTCATTAGGTTCAGCGGACTGGTATGTGACCAACAATCCTACTACCCAAAACATGACCAAGCAGACACTAGGAAATCGTTCGTTCATCAATCAGGTCAAGTACTCTCCGAAGTATCAAAGTGTCGGTATGGTTGGCACGAACGACGCCAACGTCTGGATTGGCTTTAACCTCGGCACCGGCACGCAGGCGCAGGCTAACTGGGTCGATGTTACAGGGGGTAACACTGTCGTTCCCCTGCGCCCCGTGCTAGGCATCGCGCTGGATCCCACTGTGTCGGCCGCGAATTTGCCGGTCGGTTACGCGGCGGTAGGCGGCTTTAATGAGAATACGCCGGCCACGCCCGGTCATGTTTTCCAGGTAACCTGCACAGCCGACTGTGCCTCCTTTACCTGGGCGGACAAGACCGGCAACCTGCCGGATATTCCGGTGGATTCGATCATCGTTAATCCCAATATGCCGCAGCAAGTCTTTGCCGGCACCGACTGGGGCGTTTACTTTACCGATGACATAACCGTAACATCTCCAACCTGGCTGCGCTTTGAGGACGGTATCTCGCACGCGATGGTATGGGACATGCAAATAGATCGCGGCTCGACCACGCTCTCGGTCTGGACGCGCAGTCGCGGAGCCTATGCTTACCCAATCGCCGGTGCTGGGCCAAGTCCGACGCCGACGGCTACACCGACCCCAACGGCTACGGCTGCGCCAAGGGCTACTCCCACCCCAAGGCCGCGACCCACGCCGCCGCCCAGGCCCTGATTCCCGGGGCCTGTCACGCCGTAGCCTTGGCGAAGGCGGGTGATCATCAGCGATCCGCCTACGCCAAGGCTACGGCGGACAAGGCTAGTGATTAGTCTGTAGGGGAAGCTGACAGCTTCCCCTACAGCTTGCACTTCGCCAGATTCGCGCGTGTTCGCGCGAAGATGGGATAGCATGCGGCCTGTGGATATCGTTCGCAATAGCGGGCGGCAAAGCCGCCCAACCAACGCGTTGAGCCGCTTTCGCGTCGCTACGGCGCGCCAAGGGACAACGCGTTCCACTCTCGATCAGCGCCCCTCGGGGTTCCCGCTGGAGCTCGAACTTCCCACAAGGGAAAAATAACTCGGGGCTTACGGGCGCGGCGGCGGAGTCGGGCGAGCCCGCGGCGTCGGAGTAGCCCTTGGCGTAGGTGTCGGTGCTGCGCCGCAGCTATCAAACTTGAAGTTGACGATGCGGGTGCGCCAGTTAAACGAGCTGGTCGTCGAATAGTATTCCTGGGTATACCAGAAGGTGCAGTCGTCCACCGGGTCAACCGTCATTGAGCTGTAGTCGCCCCAGCGGTTGAATGTGTCGGTTTGGCTGCCAGTGCCATCAAATGCATCGTTCTCACCAGTCAGAGTGCCCGGTGGATCAGTCGCCAGGCGAAAGGCGTAGTGGATCTGAGGATTAATGGAAGCGCTCGATGCGCTAAAGCCGATGGCCAAATTGCCCGCCTGATCCATCGCGGCACTGCCCATCCAGCGCCAGGTGCTGTCCGGCTGATAGGTGCCCTCCTGATTGACAAAGCCACTGGGTCCACCCAGGTTTTTCAGCTCGAACCAGCGCGGGGCTGCTACCCCGCCTGAGCTTACTGTAAAGTTTCCCACCCACGACTCGTCCGGGCTCGCCGGGCTGCCAAAATTCCGATAGGCCAGACGGAACATCAGCCGATCGCCAATGCCATCGAGCCCATCAGGCGAGCCCAGCTGCGGCACGAGGGTAAAAAGAAAGCTAAAGGGCGCAGCCGCTGGACCGGTAAATTGAGTAAAGGTCGGGCCGTTGCCGAAAGGCACCCCGACGCTGTACTGCCAGTACCTGTAGTTCCCACCATTGTTGCCTGGGGTGTCTGGGAACTCCAGGAACACATTCGGAGCGCCGCTAGGCGGCATTATCGAACCGTCGAAGTCGGAGGGGATTAACGGGTCCTCGCTATTCGCCGGCGAACCGACGAGGCCAGGACTGATAACCGTAGCGGGGTTGCCGCTTAACATTTGCGTCCGGTCAAAACCGAACGGCTCCGTGCCGAGGTAGGCCGTGCCTGCCGAATTGAATACGTTGTCCGCCATGTAATAGGCATCAGGCCAGCTGCCCAATTTCGGATAGTCGTAATAGTTGGTGCCGAAGGGAGTCAGATCAAAGTCGTAGCGATTGTATGTTCCAGTGGCATCACTGGTGGTGGAAACGGCGATGCACTCGTGATCTGGGACGGACGTGCCCGCAAATTGGCTGATGAGCCAGCGGTTGGCCATCTTGTCATAGAGCACGACCACGTCGCCTTCACCGTCAGTTTCGCAAACACCGCCAAAGCCAGCCCAGACTGACTCGACGCTCACTGGTCCAAGCACCGAATTGCCGGTAGCCTTGTCAAAGACCTGATAGGCCGTATTCACGATCTGAACATATTGCGTTAGCCCGACGTAACCATCCGTATCAGGTGGGGCGCAGGAACAGTTAACGCCTGGGTAAGGGATGCCGTCAAAGTTAAGACCAGGGGTTATACCGCCCAGCAGATTGTTCACCAGTCGGTTTTGAACGACCGTGTCAGGTCTGCTTCCACTTGCGCGAGGAATGCCAGTCTTTGGGTTTTCCAGCGCCGCATGTTGACGACTGGGTGGGAGAGCCCAGGTTGCCATTTCGCGCAGGGGCGCTGAAACGTCGTTCTGCGATGAATGAACGATAACCCAATGGGGTTGCCATTGTTGTGTCGGTTGCAGACTGGGCTTTGCCAGGAGGGATGCCCTTGGATACAGGCCAAAGCCCACCAGCGTCACAAAGGCGCCGAAGAGGCAGAGAACAGCAGCAATTAAAACGCGAAGGTTAAAGAACCCGCCTTCGCCCAGCCGCCTTCGTCCCGCAGGCGCGGGACTACGGCGGGTCGAGAGGCTACGGCGGACAAGTTGTGAAGTGGATTTCTTTTTCATGGTGAAGTGAAGTTTCTTTCCCTATCCGGTGAACCCGAGATGGTGACGGAGACGCTAGGTAAGATGCTGGAGGCGTCAAATTCTTTGCGAATAAACGCTAATATAGAGCCAAAGAAGCGGTGGTTTACAACCGCCGGGATTCAGAAGCGCTTGGACAAGACTCTCCTCTTTGATTCGCGTGAATTAGCGTGATGCGCGGGCAAACCTTCGAAGCACGTCAGAATGTCACCGTCGCTTGATTAGAACAGGTCTGGCTGCCCGCGTTACACACCTTATATGTGAAGGTCGCATGGCCTTTCTGACCGGTGCTATCTGTGTAGCTGCCCGTGTTAGGCACGGTCACGAGGATCGGGCCGTTGCGGTAAATATCGACGTTGCTTGAAGTCGCCCCGTTCCAGGAGAGATCCACGGTATCGACTCCACGCACCTTGCGGCCGGAAGCGCTCAGGGTGATCTGCGCAGGCGTAGGCGTCGGTGTAGCCGTAGCTGTAGCAGTTGGGCTCGGAACTACAGTCGCCGTAGGCGTGGCTGTTGCAGTTGCTGTTGCTGTGGCTGTTGGCGTGGCCGTGGCTGTTGCCGTTGCGGTTGGCGTCGCCGTCGCGGTAGGTGTAGGCGATGCCGCACCTGTCGACTGACGATCGTGAAAGGCGTCCTGCTGGGAACTGCCGCTAATAGCCACACGTCCATCCACCCATGCATGGAGATGCTGGTTAGGCGAGGAGCTGGCATAGTCGTAGTCGCCCGCATACGTCGCCTGGATGCCCGGGTCAGGTTGGGCGGGGAGTGGGCTGACTACGTCTGAGAACGTCTGGTCAGACAACCAACTCACGCCATTGTCGGCGGACCTGCGCGCCCACATCCTATAACAGGGGACCCCCGGGCTGCCCCTGGTGCAGCTGGTGCTCTCGCGCGCGTCATACCAAACGGCGAAGACGGTGCCGGTCGGGCTGACCGAAAGGTTAGGCTCCCACTGAGGACGGGCAGTAGCATCAGTGTTCAACTTGAGCGGCGCGCTAAAGGTCTGTCCCTTGTCGGTGGAGCGGATGTAATAGACGTCGCCGGGGTCGGCGCCGGTGCCGTGCTGGGCATAGACGTAGTGAACAACGCTGTTGTAGGCGGCAGGCTCACCCCAGCCCTCGTGGCGCCAGTAGCCACCGCCATCGGTAAACATGCAGGCGAAGTAGCCTACGGCAGTGACACCAGGACCGGGAAAGCTGGGGCCGGTGTAGGTGTTGGTCCAAGTGTTGCCGCCGTCGGTGGACCTGAAGATGAGGTTGGAGTCGTTGTGGGGGAAGCCACCGCCTCCTTCGTTCATGCCAGCGATGTATACGTCGCCAGTGGTCAGGTCGCCGGTGATCTGGACATCGCGGATGAAGGGAGTGCCGGTGGTTATCTGTCGCGCGTTGGTCCAGGTGAGACCGTTGTCAGTGGAATAGCGGACGAAGAGGGCGCCTCCGCCGACATTGAAGTCGTTCCAGGAAACGTACATTCGCCCGTAGAAGGGAGAGGATGTGTTGTTATCGGCCCAGCCAGACTCTCGGTCGTCGTTATTGTTCGTGTGAATACAATAATGGGTCCAGCTATTCGCGTTCGAAGGGGTAGTGGACTTGTAGCCGCCCAGACCTTGAGTGCCGCAACCCCCATCGAGCCAGATGGTATACCAGGTGCCCGTTGGGCGATTGTATAGAATAACGGGGTCGCCCACGGTGTTTGAGAAGGGGCTTTGACCACTCCCGGTGGTCAGGCGGGTGAATGTGCTGCCGCCGTCGGTGGAGACCGATGCGCCAGAGATATTGATGGGGGTGGCATTGCGGCCTCGTGAATCGTTGTAAGCGACCACGATTTGGTTGAGGTTATCTGGGTTACTCGCAGTGAATGTCTCCGATTGATTAACATTGGGATAAATCTCAGCACCGGTGACTAGGTCCACGTCGGTGGTACCATAGGCTAGGGGGGTCAACAGTGTTTGGATAAACTGGGAGAACCTGTGCGCAGGGGAAGCCGCTCCTCCCTTCGCCTCGCCGCAGTAAATCATGATGGCGCCGGCACGCATGTTTTCTTGCTTATCAATGCCCAGCTCGCGGATCTTAGAACAATCAAACATTGCAGGCACGAGCGGATCAGTGGACTGACTAATAACTGTATGGTTTTGCTGCGCTTGCGCGGAGAACGCGCCAAGGCCCAGCAGCGCCAAAAAGGCGCCGGCGAGGCAGAACACTGAAGCGAGTAAGACGCGAAGGTTAAAGAACCCGCCTTCGCCGAGGCTACGGCGGGCAGGTGTAGATTGCGAAGTGGATTGTTTTTTCATGGATGATGAAGCGGAGTGGTTTCCCTCTGCGGTAAACCCGAAGTCGGTAGCGGAAATGCTAGGTGAGATGCCGAACGCGTGTCAACATCTTTTTGAAATTTTATTGGCCGAGAATCAATGAGAGCGGCAAACGCCGCGGTCAAAAGCTTGAAATTCGTGCTTGCGATCGAGGGCACTTTGGCTGCGGCCTTGTCGCTCTAGGTTTTCACCGTTCGGAATTCCGCGTTTTACCGCGGCCCAAGAGAAGAAACCGCCTAAAGGCGGGACTCCAAAACGAGTGACATCGTTTTTTCGAGATGCTGCCCGCTACGGATCGTCCGTTGGTCGCGCACATAACTCCGCTGAGGACAGCGGACACTACAGCACCCCGGCAGTCTGCACCGCTATCAGAATCTCACCGTCGCCTGATTCGAACAGGTTTGGGTGCCTGCATTGCATACTTGATACGTGTACGTGTCATGGCCACGCCCGCCGGGGGAATCGGTGTAGGCTCCATTGTTGCCGACGGTGACAATGCGCGTCCCGTTGCGGTAAATGTCAACCTTGCTCGAAGTCGCTCCGCTCCACGCGAGGTCTACCCGCTGTCTTCCGTGCACTTTGTAGCCACGCGCAGTGAGGGTGATCTGGCCCGGGGTTGGCGTCGCAGTAGGGGTAACCGTAGCCGTTGGTGTCGGGCTTGGACGGGGAGTAGGTGTCGGAGTTGAGGTGGGAGTTGCAGTTGCAGTAGCAGTAGGCGTTGGCGTCGGCGTCGCTGCCGACAGCTTGAAGGCATAGATCTTATTATCCGCAGCGAAGTAAATCCTGCCGCGCGCCACGATGCCTGTGTTCCATTGACGTGTGCCAGTCATTAATTCGTTAGCCCCGCCGCCTGCGTAAACGACCGCAGCGGTATCTCCGTTGTAACCGTGCAAGCGCTGGTCTCCCTCCGCGCCGACTACCCAGACAATGGCATTG
>QHOF01000119.1 GCA_003219335.1 Verrucomicrobiota bacterium
CTTCCAACAAAATCTTTCTGTCGATGCCATTCTCATTCAAGGGCGCTGGCGTTCAGTGGGCTGTGTTGAAGAACTCGAGCAGGACACCAGCAAGCCAGTGGTATCGAGCACCGCTGCTTGCCTGTGGTGGGTCTTACGAAAACTCGGCATGAAGATTCCCATCGAGGGATACGGCCAACTCCTTCGTTAAGTCTCCCAGGGAACATAGTCGATAAAACCGCGCATAAAAAGGCATCGTTCTTAGGTAACTTACCTGCGGGACGTCTTACATAAATTTGCAAGGATACAGGGGCGCGGCTTTATGCTTGCGCCGAAGAAATCGGGCTTCCAAGCGACCGAGGTTCTCGTCATTCGCAAATCCCGCCGGAAAAACGAAAGTTATTGGCGACGAGCCGCGCTTTCAAAGTGTTTGATGCATGGCGGCAACAAATGACTAAAAATCACGTGGTCTTTTCCAAACGATGTGACTGAACTGAGCCAAATGGACACCGAGCTTGAGCTTCTCAGCAAGGAAGTGACGGTGAACGGCCAGACGGTCATCCTTTACTCGCATGATCGGATCCGTTGGTTCAGCGACGTGAAGGACATCGAATTTTACGAGCAGAGGCGGGCAAAGGGGCTGAAGCGGCTCGGGTTCAGGCGGGGCTTGAGTATGATGAGGTTCACGTAGGTAGGGAAAAGGTGATACCGGCGAGAACTTAACCCTTTGGCCACTCGCCCGCGCCAACAATGGCATGCCAACGGTCTGAGATATAGACAATGCGTTGGGCTATCTTTGCTAAGGTAGCGTTGTGTCTTAAAGACGCTCGCTTGTGCAGGATTTTCCCCTTCCCACCGAGGCTCGCGTCTGTTGAGTTCGCTCATGATCCAATCAAAATCTTCTCGAAGAACTTTTGAAGCTGTCGGCTGTGCCATTGGCCCAAGACCATGAGAACTTCCGGGCCGCGCTCTTATCCCTAAAGGCAGCCACATATTATTCTCTTGACGTCCCATTCCCACCAGTGCTATTGGCTCTCTCACGCAATTTCGGTAGCCCCCTTCTTCTTTGGGTTCGCCCCTTAGCATGGGTGCGCCAACTTTTGTTAAGAGATTCAAAGGAGGATTCAATCATGAAGACAGTAGCGAGGATTGCCTTCGTTTTCCTCTTTTTGTTGGCGGCGAACACAACCTTGCTAGGGCAGGAATTCCGTATTTTAAACTTAACTGAATCGCTTGGATCACGGTTTAGCTCAGGGATCTCACTGAACAATCAAAATGTAATCGCGACATTGGTCGAGGTCGGAAGTACACGTGAGGTTGTGACAGTCGACATCAACGGAAATTTCACAAATCTAACCCAGGGCGGATTTAATTTTCCTGGCCAGGCGTCAATAAATGATTTGGCGCAAACCGTTTTTACGGCGGACGTAGAACCGCCAGGTGATTGCACCGTTGCTAACTGCAATGTCGTTTTCTGGAATGGCATCAGTTTTCAGAACATTACAAACGGAACTATTCCTGTTGAGCCAGCTGGCGTTTTGGGTAGAGCATTGAACGATTCAGGACAGGTGGCGATTGGCACCAAGGAAGGCTTGGTCCTGCACAACGGTGCAAATTTGATAATGCTGACAGCTGGAACCTCCATTACCGGGACAGGTAATGTGCCCCCAAGCATTAACTCTAACGGTCAAATTGCGTTCGTGGGAATCGACTTAACTATTAACCGAAATGACGTGTACCTATTTGACGGTTCCGCAATTATCAATCTAACCATCAAACCTGCACTGCAAGTCGGTGGGGCTGGCGCAGGCCCATCAATAAACGACAGTGGTCACATTGCTTTCGGTGGCGAGGTAATCGGTGTGCCCGGTGGTCACCTATTTTTTTATGATGGAACAAGAACAATTGACCTCACGGTAACACTCGGGTTACCTGATGAAGTTTCTATTCTTGGCGTATCTTTAAACAATAATGATCAGGTCGCTCTCATCACGGCGAGTCCGTTTGGTACAGGTCCAAGCGACCTATGGTTCTTAGATCTAAACACAGGGGAATTCAAACAAATAGACTCAGGCTTAGATCTCCTGGGAACCGTTCAGGTCAACGACCACAGTAACATCGCTTACATTAAGGGCCAAAATGTCATGCTCGCAACACTGATACCTAGTGTTGTCCACGTGACCATCGACATCAGGCCGGAAAGCGATGCTAACAGAATCAATCCCAAAAGCAGAGGCAATATCAACGTGGCGATCTTCAGCGTGAACGGCTTTGATGCAACCAGCGTTGATCCAAGCACGGTGCGTTTCGGCGCGACGGGCATTGAGGCGACTCCTATCCATGTTCAACAGAGAGATGTCGATGGAGACGGACGCCGCGACATGGTTGTGCAGTTTAAAATCCAGGAGACGGGAATTGAGTGCGGAGATACTTCTGCTTCCCTTACTGGACAAACTTCGAACGGCGTGTCGATCATAGGTACAGGTCCGGTTATAACAGCACCGTGCAAGAAATAGCATAAAGCGTTTTATCTCGTTCGGCTGGTTTAAATAGGAGAAGTTAACGTAAAATGGCCCGGTGAAAAGATAGAGAAACGGATGGATGAGCATGTATGTCAAAACCCACAGACGCGATTCTTGAGAGGATGGAAAGACTAAAAATGCGGTGAGGAGCCGGGTTTTGGTCCGCTACTTTGACACTTGAGACGACAGACCGGTCGCGATTGTTAGATTGTTTTGGTCGCGCTTGAGGATTGCAAATCTAACGGCAGGAAAGGCAATTTCTCTTCCGTCCGTGGTTTTGCCGGTAAAATGAAAGGTAAACGTCTTACGGCTTGATGGTATGTTCTCCCGTAATGGCCCGAATTGACTCCAGAGTTTACCACGGTCGAACATGGTTCCACGTACTGCCACAGTGATCGTGTCTTTACCGACTTCTCCAATATCAAAATCTAGCTGAACAAAAGAACCCGGCCGATCCCGTTGACTATATACAGCGGTGGCTGTGGCCCGCGCTTTTAGATCAACAGAAACAATTTGTGGATCTTTGATGCCAAGTTCTAGCGCTTGTGCTTTAAGTTCTGGGTTTTCAATCGAGCCTAGTTGAACAGGAGGCTCTGTCTTAAACCCTGGATAGACAATTAGGCCCGGCGTCGCTGCTACTTTCGCGCCCATTTTTATTGCGTCGTTAATTTTGTGTACGTCATCGAGCTTAATCGTGTGAGGTACAATCAATACCCATAATTGAAGATTTCCAATTGGACCCATCCGAGTCATCGTTTCCTTGCTCATCCTTAGTTGGAGTTTTTTTGTTGACTGTGTAATCTCGAATAAGGAACTTTTATCAATGACCGTATCTTCTTTGGCATCTATCGTGTCATCCTTTGGCCGAGCGATTACCATGAGTCTATATTCATTGGCTACTGCGATTAATTCTTTTGCGTCTACAACAACATAAGCTAGATTTGGTTGTTCGGTGCCCCATTGTAGGGGACGGATAGAACCATCGACATAATCGTGCGCTGTGCGAAAGTAGCAGTAAAATGGGATTGAGGAGATCACAGCCACGAATAAGGCCAATGCGCCTACCCCTAAAACCGGATGTTTCGGGCTTTCATACGGTATTCCCGTTGGTCCGAGGATGCCCACTTTTGTCTCGGGTTGTTGCGTTAAATATACCAGCAACAGAAAACTGCCAACTATCAAAATAGCTCCAAATGCAGGGTGACCGATCCATCCCGGCAGATTCATCAGAGTTTGCCCTCTTCCAACAGCATCAAGAAATCTAAGGACGTAAGTAATAGTCCCTGTGAAAACCATGGCGAATGGCGAGGCGTATAACCACCGGACGTATGCCCTGATATGCATGGCGTGAATCTTACCACCAATCGCGGTGGGTGTTGAGATCGAAATAGTCGCCTAATTTTCGTCGTCCCATTGCACCCCTGAAGTAGCTCGTATCTGGTTCCTGACTTCCGGATCGTGGGTTATTTGGCGGTCATGAGAATTTCCCCCTCTTACGCTTCATCGTGGAGTATCTGGCGTGCCTCGTCCGTGTCGTTGCTCATTGGGTACCCTTTCTTGCCGCGTGCACGCGAAGGTCCGCTGCCTTATCGTCGATGGTTTTTTTCATTTTCGCTCCTGCTTTTCGAGCCACCGTTGCAGGGTCACTCGACGGATACCATATTGCTTTTTGCGGCGACCGGATCGGAGCAACACATGAGGCAGGCTTCCGTCGGCAACCATCCGATCAACGGTGCTACGGCTGCAGCCTAGAAGCATCGCGACCTGTGCCGGACTCAGGAGCAACTGCCCTTCGTCTGCCGGTCCCGACCTTCGTCCCTTGGAAGCCGTCACAGCCCCTCCTCCTCGTCGCGCTCTCGGAGGAAGGTTTCGAAAGCGGCCCGCCAGTTCCTCATATCTGACGGCTCCGAAATACCTCGTCGCAGAGCCATCCATGGGTGCTCCAGGAAACGGTATTTGTTCGGCTTATTGAGGCCCACTTGCTCGACCTCGATGAGCCGGTGTCTTTTCAGCACCCTCAGATACCGGTCGAGCTGCCGAACCGACATCCCGACTTCTTTTGCCAAGGTGTCGCGCCGGGGCCATGCAACGCCGTTCTTCGCCGTCCCGCCCCAGCACGCGGTCAGCGAACCGCTTGCCGACAGCCTGTGTTAGTGCGGCACGGTATTCTTGCGGCACCCGTTTGGCCCATCCATGGATGGGTTTCGACACGTACACCGCGTCGCGATCGAAGGTCTTGGCGAACGCCTGTTGAGATCCGAAGTCCCTGATGATGCGGAATTTAAGGTCGAAGTTCACGACGCCCTCCCAAAACGAAAAGTAGTTGTCCAAAAGCCGAAGGTTTCGGCTCTCAAGCAACCTTTGATCATTTGTCGTTTGTTCGGACGCCAGCGAGAGAGGAGCTGGAAGGTTGGCCTTTAAAAGACTTGTAAACTATTTTTTAGCATGCGGTCTGGAGGTAAGCAACGGGCCTTTATTATTTCACAGAGCTTTCACAGAAATTCTGGGAGTTAAGACACACTAGAAAAATATGGTGGCGTGTCGCCGTGAGAAAAACCGTTGATCCCGCTTAGGTTTTTCCAAAACCCGCGATCTGCAATGGACCACAAAAAAGAACGGGCATCCTTACCTAGGAAGGATGCCCGTTTGTGACGCTATCGCGTCATTCCAAACTTTTAGAAGTCTTTGCGGCTTAAGCCCGCCTCATCACGTTACGCTCGGCAGTTGAATCGATTCACTTTCTCGTCAGCTTACTTCCGAGTCTGGTTTGAGGAAGCCCTGCCTGATGATTTACCCGATTAACGGGTTCGCACCTTCTGGTGCTTAAGTGGAGGGCTATTCACACAGCTCGATGCTGAACAAGCAAGCTGATCGAACTGCTAGCGCCCGCGGTGAGCGGGCTTTGTTGGCACGGCGGACCAGATTCCTCCGTCATGTCTCACCTCCATTGTTTCCACAGGAGCAATCAACAGGCGCGCTCTGTTCTTGCTCCTCTGCCCCAAACCGAACGTTCAGGACACACTACTTTCCTAACGCTGTATGGCGCTGATGTCAAGGTGTTTTCAAGAGTTTCTTTTATGAAAAATTAGCGCTAACGGCGCGCTTATATTTTGGCGC
>QHOF01000120.1 GCA_003219335.1 Verrucomicrobiota bacterium
CGGAGGTTTGTGATGAAGCGCTTCGATTGTCTGAAACTTTTGGCGCCTATGGTCGATGAGCATATGCTCACGGTGACGAGTCTCTCGTCGAACACGGCTTTCTGGTCTGACCTGAGGCGCGAAGGAGCGAACTTTTTCGGTTGCAACATGGGACTCTGTATTCCTTTTGCTCTGGGGCTCACAGCCGCTTTCCCCAAGCGCAAGGTCATCGCGCTGGATTCTGATGGGAGCTTGATGGTCGATACCAGCAGCCTGATCACCGTGGCGGATGTGAACCCGCCGAATTTCGTGGCGATCGTCATGGATAACGGCTCCTACGCGCGCATGGGCTCCACGTTTACGACGCGCAAAACCGATCTGGAAAAAATCGCCCAGGGCGCGGGCATCGCCAACAGCGCAACAGTTCGCAGTGAAGAAGCGCTGTCCGCCGCGGTACGGCAAGCGCTCGAAGCCAGCGGTCCGCATTTCATTGTCGCCAAGGTGGAACCCGACAAAGTCCGAGTCAAAGGCGATCCGCACCGCAGCTATGGCCGGTTCATGAGAGAATGCTTTGTGGATGCCGTGCGCCGTTATCCCGATTATAAAGGCAAATAGGAAACTGTCCGAAGGCAAAGATTCAACAGGTGCTCGCCCCAAGCCAACTTTGAAGAAGGTGTTACGACACGGTGTATGTTCCTCACGTCATTCACGTGAAAACGGGAATCCAGGATTGTCGAATTTTCTCTGGATTCCGGTGCGCGCCCGTTATCGCGCGCTTCGCCGGAACGTCCAGCAGCGTGTGCAGCAAGACCGAAGGCAGCAACGGGCAGCGGTTGTTCCGGCGCCCGGACCAACGTCAGCGTTCCATCCCGCTTCAACAAATCGCCACGGTTCCAGACACGTGATAATCCGTGGCGTCTTCCTAAATTCCCAACTTAAACCTCCTAAACGTCGGTTCGAAGAAATTCGACAGTCCGACAACCCACTGGCTTCAGACCAATCACTTAACAGCGACGGCTGAGCGGCATGACGTTAACCGTGTAATTGAACTGATTTCTCCTTCAATTGAATCTCACAGCGGACCGAAAGAGAACGTGTTTGACAGCACTTCCGCATGTGATATCTGTGGCATCGTAAGCAGTCTGCCCGGCCCCATCATCGAGACGGCTTCTAGCATAATCTGAGGGCAAGCCAAGGAGCGCAAACCATTCCCACGGAGGGGGAAATGCACAGAAGAATTTGAGGCCAGCCGCTCTGGCACAAGGGCAGGGTATGCTGGCCTTTTTTGTTCCCTAGGACCCGCTTCCCGTACTCTGACGAATCGGCCCCAAGTCAATCAGCTGTATTGCTAACGATTTTCGTTTTCCCTATTGCTCACAATTGAGAGTCTCAATAAATTCAAAGGAGGTGCTTGATGCTTACTTACCCACCGAGATGCTCATCAGGGTCGAGACCAAGTAGACGGAACAAGGAAAGCCACTTCTTCAAAGAAGAGACGCCCCCAGCCCCAGTCATAAGATGCGGTTAATAACAATGAAGGAGTAGCTCCATGCGGGTTGATACGCTGAGACAGATCGACCGTTACCTTGGGATTCCGCTGTGTTGGATCGTATCCCTTGCGCGTCGCGCTCACGCTTTCCTCTGGGCAAAACCGGTTCTGCCCAAGCCACAGAAGGTTCTAATTATCAAACTTGCGGAGATGGGTAGCACGGTGTTAGCGTACCCGGCGTTGACAGAGCTTAAGAACCGTTGTCCGGATGTCAAACTTTACTTTTTAGTCTTTGCAAAAAACTCAGCCATCATCGAGGTACTAAAGCTTGCGCCGACCGAAAATATCATCACCGTCGATTATCAGACGCCATGGAAATTGCTGTCGAGCGGGTTAGAGGCGATGCTGCGGCTTTTCCGAGAGCGGTTCGACACAGTGATCGACATGGATTTTTTTGGCCGGCTGACGGGGTTGATCGGCTTTATTGTGTGCCGAGGCAATCGAGTCGGATTTCACCGGTACAATGATGAGGGTCTATACCGTGGCGATCTCCTTACGCACCGTGTCTTCTACTCGCCCCATATCCACACTAGCGCCGCTTTCACCTCGCTGGTAAGAAGCTTATTCCAACAGCCGAACGATGAACCCTATTACCGCGGTCATATAAGCCCAAAACAATTGACCGTTCTGCTGCACCAACCGGAAGCCACCGACCTGGAGAGCGTGCGTCATAAACTACTTTCAGCCGATATAGAACTGGATGGCAGCATTCTCGTGCTAATTAACCCTAACTCATCCGACGTCTTCCCGCTTAGAAAATGGCCACTCAACTATTACGCGCAATTATGTTGTCAGCTCCTAGAGAAAATCCCTCGGTGCACATTAGTTATTACAGGAGTCGCATCAGAGAAAGAAGACGCGAAGTATATCCTGGAACAGGCTCAAGCCCGCGCTGCGTCGATTTCACGGGCAAGACAAGCTTTCGTGAACTGCTCGCGCTCTATTCGGTCGCGGCGGTCATGGTGACAAACGACAGCGGTCCTGCACATTTCGCTTCTCTATGCCGGTTGCCGACCGTGGTATTGTTCGGGCCGGAGACACCGCGCCTTTACAGCCCCATCGGAGATAAACACAAAGATTTGTACAGTAATTTTGCCTGCAGCCCGTGCGTCTCTGTCTACAACGGGAAAAAGTCTCCCTGTCAGGAAAATCGCTGCCTGATGGCGATCACGCCTGAGGCAGTGTTCGAAGAAGTGTTGTTGTCGCTCGATGATGAGGCGAACTCTCTCCGCAACGAAATCAAGACCAAAAATGCCATGTCACGAGGACATGCTGCTGGCGCTCGATGAAGTCTCGATACTGCCCCGATTGACGTAAGCTGCCGCGTTCACGTCGACAAACACGAGCATTTTGAGCTGGTCCGCAAATCCTCCTCTCTGAAAACCCACCTGCACCCATTCTTCTACAGGTGCCCGGTAGGTGCCGAAAACCTTATCCCACAATGGCCAGTCGGCATAGTTGCCTGCATGCACGTCCCGTTGATGATGCAGAATGTGTTCTTCGGGCCGTTGAATGAAATAGCCAACCCAGGTCGGGGTTCGCACGTTCCAGTGCGGAAACAAAGTGATGAAGAACTGGAGGACACTGACGATGGCGACCGCACGCGGATCGAGCCCCAGTAAAAAGGCAGTGACTAAAATACTGAGGGTTGTGGAAACGATCACGTCAAACGGATGGGCCACCAAAGCGCTGGGGATATCGACCCGTGGAACACCGTGATGCACCTGATGCAGCATTCGCCACGCGACTGAAAAACGGTGCTGAAAACGGTGATACCAGTAAGTCATGAAGGTATTGAACACGTACCAAACCGTTATACCGCCGGCCACGCCCAACGGCTCTCCATCAAACAATTGGTGTGCGCGCAACCATTCTTTGGGAACCACTAAAGACCAGGTATTAGCTAAGGCAACAAAAAACACCATGACGCCGAAGCCAATCCATATCCAATGACGGTAAAACGGAAACTGCCGCGCCGGCCGGATCCTTTCGGCGATCAACATAAGAAGTAACGTCGAGACCATGCTGGCCGTCAAAATAATTTTCAATTGGTCCATATAAACCTTACAATTGCGGATAGCACGTATATGGTACGACTTTTGAACTTTCGAATCGTTTAAGCGCTACGTTATCTTGTTCGACAACAAGACGTCATAGAGACCTTGCGTCACTACGCGGAACTTGAAAGACGATTCCGAACGCAATTTCTCGTACGTCGTTTTTTCCGTCAGCATGTGGACGGTTGCCGGACTATTCCAGCGCTTCCAAAACGAAGCATCATCTGTCATCCAACCGCCGGAACGCTCGTTGACCTCTACTCCGAATTGGAGATTCCCTTTCCAGCCGACGACCGCTACGGGGCGCTGCAAATAAACCGGCAGGTCTTGCAGTTGGTATAGTCAGCTTAGAGACCTCTATCCACCATACGTCACGAGAGCCAATATGACAGCGAGACAAAACAAGATCCCCCCTACCGAAGTCAACCAGAGCATCCCTTGCTCGATCCGCAGTCTCTTTTTCACCTGCTCTAGCGTGAGTTCCGCATCCCCCCAACGCACGATAGAAAAGTAGCGCGGTTTATCTCCTCCGATGATGCCAACGGCCATGGGATCGGCTGTGCGACTCCAGATCTCTATACGATCAAATAAACGCGGCGCCTTTTTTGCCCTCTCTATCTCCGTAATCACTGGGCCGGGAATGGTGTCGGTATTGAGCCATGAGCGGAGATTTTCTACCTGTCTCCTAATCGGCAAGTATTTTCGCCAAACCGTTAGCTCCTCCCCAGATAATTCGGGGTAGGGAATCGTCGGCTCACTTGTGGTCGCGGGAACCGCAGCCGTTTCATCGTAATAAGTTTCTATGAACATAAAACCTCCTTCATATCTTATAAAAGTTCCCCATCTGATGGTAGCCTCTGAAATACAAAAGCCAGTACACGCTTGCGGCACAACCGCAAAGCGACTGGCTTTGATAACTCGTTTACCTTCCTTCGAGGAACCTCCTTCGTTCCTCGAGAAAGGCCACTAACCCAAGCTAGCCCTTATCGAAGATGAGGACGCTCTGTCTAAGGCTGTAAAGTCGATCAAGGATGGATGGGCAGTGGCCTTTTGACAGAATCCGTCTAGCACTGAGCGACGTGACTGTCAACAATGTGTACCAGATGAGTACTTCGGTAACACTTTTGCTGCAAGACTGATTGCAATTCGCAAATCGCTTGGCCTAACTCAAGCAAAACGTCTATCGTCTTCAGGGACCCCAAACGGAAAGGTTCAGTGGGAGACAGCTGCGGGCAGCAATCGCTAGCAGTCAACACATGACGTCATAATTGCCGGTGCCACGGTTCGGCAAGCGATAATCGTTTTGAGAAAATTCACCTTTTTCTTCGGACTAGCGCGACCCGGAATCCAGGGAAATCAAATTGTTCTGGGTGTCCGCTTTCACGGGCATGACGATAGAAAGGCCACAGACTTCTTTGCGAACTTCCTGGGGCAGGACATTAGCTCACGGCCTCTTCGCGATAGAGCTGCGCCGCCTTTAGCAGCGGCGCGTCGCTTACGCTGAATAGCAGGGCGTCGTCTCGAACGAGGTTCCGATGGCGGTGCGGGCACCAATTGGGCACCACAAAGCCGTCGCCCTTGGACCAACGAAGCC